>JAQBBT010000069.1:0-10539 GCA_032125915.1 Nitrososphaerota archaeon | reverse complement strand
ACTACAAATTGAGTTCTGCTTCAGTCTCCAAAAAACAACTTGTTTTAGAAATTAAAGATAAATCAAAAATTCCATGTGACCTGAAACGACATTTATCTCCAAGAACAGTTGGGACTATTATGAGATCATTACCTCTTGAAGGGCATGCTCATTTAATGGGAAAAAACATTGCTTATTTTGAAACAAAAATTGATTCAGGAACTGAACGTGCCAAAAAAGAATTCAAAAAAGGTGATGTGGCATTTTCCTCGTCTTCTGGTAGCATCTGTTTTTTTATTGCAGATTCTGTCCCTGGCAAAATAATGACTCCAATTGGTAAATTGACAGAAAATATCGATGCGCTAAACAATCTAAAACCAGGTGATGTTTTTTTGCTTTATGAGGATTTTGGTTGATAAATATAATGACCGCTAAATCCGCCTACTTTTTCTATAATTCCTTTTTTTAAGGCATCTTTTAGAAACACATTTGCTGCTGAAACTTTAACTCCAGTTTGTCTTGCAAGATCATGAACTGTAATGACTTTGGCGTGCTGAACGATTTTTGTAGCCTCTTGTTCATTTAATATTACTGTAACCTCTGCTTTTTTTGGACCGCTTTCTCCTTTGTCTTTTTTACCCTTCTTTGAGTCTTTTTGACCTGAAGGGCTCGTCTTTTTTTGAGTTGCAGGATTTACTTTTTTTGTTCCAGCCATGTTTTCATGAAAAAAATATTCCTCTTATAAACGATGTATTCAAGTTATGTTTAAAATTTCAATTTCAAAAAACAGATCAAATTTAAAATTTTTCAAATATAAATAACATCTGTTCTCATAAAATACATGGGTATTGTCTCAAAAGGTGCCAAATGCAATGTTGATGGTTGTGATAATGATGGTACACGTTCAATAAACACCACCAAAGTTGAAAATGCCAACTTGAGGGTAGATTCTAAAGGCAAAAAGAGTGTTTTATGCAAAGAACATTACAAAGAATACAAAAAAGAATCAAAAGATGATAGAGACCTTGAACGTGCTCGTTTTGGCAAATTTTAGTATTATTTTTTTTTAGATTTTTGTTTTTTGGATTTGGCGGGTTTTTTGAAATAATCTTCACTTAGATTTTGATAAAATTGGTCTAGTTTTTTGTACAGTCTTTTGGGTTTTCTTGTTTTTTGATTACTCAATACATACAATGCTAAGATTGGAAATGCTATTGTTGCATCTGCATAGACTGTGACATTTCCTTCATGGGCATCTTGAACCTTTCCCCAGCTTTTTCCTTCTTGAAGGGTTGCCCCTGAAAGCCCACCTGTATCTGGCCTTGCATCTGTTATCTGAATAATGTAGTCTTGTCCTCCATCATTTCTACGAAGTATTTGATCAAGTAGTGGCCCTGTCTGCTGAGCTGTATTTTTAGGAACCCCTCCTCCAATCTCAACTATTCCTGATTTTTTGGAATTAAAAAGAATGGCTGCTTGCTCGATAATTTCTCTTACAAAATCTAAACTGTATATTTTTCCTTGTAACCTTTGGACTACCAAGTTTAGTGCAAGAGATGAATCTTTCATAGTTGAAATGTATACTGGAACATCGTAATCATATGCAGTTGTAATGAAGCTTTTTTCAGGATGTTTTGATTTTTCTTTGCTTAGCTTGCCCATCAAGTTACAAAATTCTGCAGTTGTAAATGGTTTGTCTGTAAAATCTTCACCAAACATTTTTTGGATAATTTGATCTTGGGCCTCCAAAGTTTCATGAAATTTTATGTATACATCTCTGATTCGAACTATTTCATTTTCATATAATTTCATGTCATCAACATCAAAATGACCTTGTTTGACAGGCAATCCCCACGCAAAATGATCCTCGTGGTATACGTTTGCACCTGTTGTTATTATCCAGTCAACAAATCCACGTTCAATTAATGATTTGATTATTCCTCCAAACCCTACAGGAGTCATGGCGCCAGCTACTGTGAGGCAAATGGTTGCATTTTCTTTAATCATTTTTGCATAAAGTTTTGCAGCTTCTCCGAGCTGTCGTCCATTAAACCCTGATCTTGCAAAAACCTCTACTAGGTCCTCGATTGTCATTTTTGGGTCTAGTTTAATGTGAGGAATATCTTTTCCATGAAATTTGTGTGGGTCCACTTTTTCAACTTTATTTTAGCTGTAAAATAATACTTGTGTTCTGTTTTAAAACCCCTTTAGATGTTAATGCTACTGGTTTTTTGATGACTCGTTAAATTTTTTCAATTAGGCAGTTTCAGTTCAATATTCTCAAAGATTTCTTATGTGAGGCCAATTATCTTAATTATGATATGGACATAATCGATCTGCATAATCCTGAGCGTGTGAATCGTAAACCTGATCAAATTGAAGTTCTTTTTAGCTCTGGTGATTTTGAAGAGCAAGGATTTCTGATTAAACATGTGGAGCTACGGCTGTATGTTGAAAAAACTGATGAAAAACTAGGGTCATTTTCTTTGATTACATCCTTTGTCCAAACAGACAAGGGGACAGTTGAAATGATTTATGATGAGGGTTATCGTGGAGACGATTCGCTAAACCGTACTGTAAAATTTTTGGTTTCTAACTTGGGATTGTCTTCATTAATTCTCCGTTCAGTAATTACACTGAAAAGCAACATTTCAGATTAATTCACACTTTACTGGCTTTTTGGAATAGTATTGATGATAAAGTGTTTATGAACTAGAATCCATCTATTCTACTATGCTAAATGACTCGTCTATTCGAAAATCATTGGATAATTATGTAAAGCACAGGATGCACGAAATTCCTTTTGAGATTAAAGAAACTTTTTTCAAAACAACTCAGATTTGGAAATGTGAGAATGAATTAGATTTTTTGTATGGATACTATGTAGGTAAATTAGAAGAAGGATCCCTTCATTATCTCTTAAAGGCCTCAAGGGCGTCTGCAGGTGGTTATGTGGATTTCTTTGAAATCCGAGGAATTATTGAAACTCATAGACTAGAATTACGTAACTTGATTGAAAAAGCAATTAAAAATTCATAATTTCCAGTCCAAAGATTTTGGCTTTAATGAAGGAATCGTATATTTATGACACAATTGACATGATTTATCGTGCGTATCTTACAACTTCACTGTGACAGCATAGAATACACTCCCACAAAAAAGGAGATTAAAACTGCCGAGGATGATGTTTCTACTGAAACTACCTTATTGAAGGAATTAGTTGTGGCCTTTGTTGCAGTAGAAAAAGGAGATGATTCATCTGTGGCACAAGATGCAATGTCTCAAATTAAAAATTCTATGGAAAAAATAGGATGCAAAAAATTATTGTTATATCCCTATGCTCATCTTAGTTCAAACCTCTCATCTCCTTCTTTAGCAATGTCTTTGCTAACAGAAATGGAATCTTTTGCAAGTGATCTTGATGTTTCGCATTCTCCTTTTGGATGGACCAAATCCTACAAGGTTCAAGTAAAGGGGCATCCACTAGCTGAAAGCTCAAAGGTAATCACAAAAAAAGAACAATCTTTAGATGAAACAAAATCAAATGAAGAAGTTACATCTGAGGCATTAAAATCAGAATCTAAAATCAAATCATTTTGGTATATTTTATCCCCTGGTGGTAACATGACTCCAATGGCTGAATTTAATTTTGCAAATCACAAAAAATTAGAGGTATTATCAAAATATGAATCTGCAAAAAAGAGAACCGTAGATGAGGCTCCTCCACATGTTGCCTTGATGAAAAAATTGGGAATTGCCGATTATGAACCTGCATCTGATTCGGGAAATATGAGATTCTTTCCTAATGGGCGTTTGATTAAATCTCTAATTGAGCAATATGTTACAACTAAGGTCAAAGAATACGGGGGATATGAAGTAGAAACTCCAATCATGTATGACTCTCATCATCCGAGTATGGTCAGCTACTTTAACCGATTTCCGGCAAGACAATACAATATAGATTCTGAAGGAAAGAAACTATTTTTGAGATTTGCTGCATGCTTTGGTCAATTTTTGATGGCAAATGAATTTCAGCTCTCCTACAAAAACTTACCATACCGATTGTACGAGCTAACACGGTATAGTTTCAGACGTGAGCAATCAGGGGAATTGGTAGGATTAAGACGACTTCGTGCATTTACCATGCCTGACTGTCATGCATTTTGCAAAGATTTGGAACAATCCGTTGAAGAAATCAAAACAAGATTTGATCTATCTCAAAACGTATTGGAAGGACTGGGAATTGAAAAATCTGATTATGAGATGGCCATTAGATTTACTGAGGATTTTTACAATGAAAATAAAAAGACCGTTGAAGAACTTGTAAATAAACTTGGAAAGCCTGTACTAGTTGAAATGTGGAAGGAACGATTCTTTTACTTTGTTTTAAAATGGGAGTTTAATTTTATAGATAATTTAGGAAAAGCATCTGCTTTATCTACTGATCAAATAGATATTGAAAATGGAAATCGTTATGGTATTGAATTTGTGGATGAGAATAATGTAAAAAAGAATCCTATAATTTTACACAATTCTCCTAGTGGGGCAATTGAGAGAATTATTTATGCTCTTTTAGAAAAAGCGGCATTTGATTCTAAGGAAGGTCGCAAACCCCAGCTTCCATTATGGCTTTCACCAACTCAGGTTAGGGTAATTCCACTAAAAGATGAATTCCTTGACATTTGTAATTCGCTGGCAGATAAAATTTCCTCACATAACATCCGAGTTGATATTGATGATCGAAACGACAGCATTGGTAAACGAATCCGCGAAGCTGAAAAAGAATGGATACGTTACATATTGGTAGTGGGTGAAAAAGAGGCAAATTCTAAAAGTCTTAGCATTAGAGATAGAAAAACAGGTGATGTTAGAGAATTGTCTTTTGAGGATTTCATAAAAGAGTTTGAAGAACAAACACAAGGTAAACCATTTTCAGGACTTAACATGCCAAAGTATCTTACTCAAAGACCTCAATTAATGGTGTAAAATATGAGCTTTTTAGAATTTTACATGAACAAAAATCCTCTCATTACCTCTTCAGGTGAGGGGGATCCTGTGGCCACCATATTTGGTATACCTTTTGATTCCACTCATTCCTACAAACCTGGCTGTAGATTTGGACCTGATGTAATTCGTGATGCATTTAACAACATTGAGATATTCCACCCTGACTTACAAGTAGACCTTGAGACTGTGAACATTGAGGACTTGGGAAACACCAAGCATACAGTAGTTGCCTCTGAAATGATAGATATGGTTAGAAAAATAACTGGAGAGCTTGTTGAAAAAAATAAACAATTGTTCATCCTTGGAGGTGAGCATCTAATCACTTATGGGACATATTTGAGTTTTCCAAAAGAAACAGGATATGTGGTCTTTGATGCCCATTATGATTTACGAGATGAATATGCAGACATTAAACTAAGCCATGCAGCTTATCTTAGACGAATTGTAGAAGAGAGAGGTGCTGATAATATTTTACATGTTGGTGCACGAGCATTTGTCAAAGAAGAACTGGCATTTCTAAAGGAGAATAAAATTAAAACAATTTCAGATAAAGAAATACGCCAAGGAAAAGGCCCTCAAATTTTAAAAGACCATGTATCTACTTTTGACAAACTTTATACCAGTTTTGATCTTGATGTGGTAGATCCTGGATTTGCTCCCGGAGTTGGTAATCCAGAAGCTGCCGGAATTACGTCTAGAGAACTATTTGACATGATCTATTCCTTTGAGAACAAAAAAGTTACAGGTATTGACATTGTTGAATTAAATCCAACATATGATAATGGTGCTACTGCTTCATTGGCAGCTAAAATAATCTCTACACTAATTGCCCTAAATTTAGCCCAAAATTAGTAAAAGTAGATTGACCATTACCTAACACAATTTGTCTTGATTGTATTTTATCTTTATTTTTTGGATTATTCTTATGTCTGAATTTAACAAAACTGATTCTTGTAGGAATTGCGGAGAGGCCTTGGATGTACTTTCCACGTGTATGATGTGTGACCAACCATTTCAATTCAAGTGTTCAAATTGCTTTCATTTTGTAGATGATCCAATTCATACTAATTGCGTGATTTTTGATGACGTTCTATAGTTATGCCTAAAATGAGGCAAATTTCATAAATTCATTAAACGATGGACAAAAAAAGAGTCTGATTTTTTATATAGTTGGATTTTGGGAGAATCACGTGTTAAATAATCTCAGGGATGTATTACGTCCAGCGCTTGAAAAGATGGGCAAAGGGTTTTCATCTACAGGTTTGTCTCCGACCTTTTGGACTATAGTTGGCTTAGTTTTTGCCTTGGCTTCTGCTTTGGTTTATGGGCTGGACATGGAGTATGGGTTAATCCTAGGTGGTGTATTGTTGCTTGTTTCAGGATTTTTTGACATGGTTGATGGTCAAGTTGCAAAAGTAACTGGGAAGACATCAAAAAAAGGCGGATATCTTGATTCAATGTTTGACAAGATTGCAGAGACTGCAATTTTCCTAGGAATTTTGGTTGGTGGACATGCAGAACCATATCTTGTATTACTTGCAATTACATTATCATTATTGGTAAGTTATGCGCGTGCAAAGTCTGATTCATTAAATATTAAACTTCAAGGAGTTGGAATTGGGGAAAGAGCGGAACGTCTTTTGGTGATTGCAATTATTGGCATTGTGGGATTCATGGGAATTGCTGTTCTTATCGTAGTGATTATTGCAGCAATTACGTTAATTCAGAGAATGATGTTTACTGCTAAAAATATCCAAGAATAGTTTTAACGAAGTTTTCCTCGTTTTCTTCTACTATCAGCTGATCTGATTTTTAGAATTTTGAAATGAATTGCACAAGATATACAATAAGTCTTTAGAACAGTAGGTGATGCAATGTATGCTCCCTGGGCCCTCAATTCTTTTGCCAAAGTATGCTCAACTAGATTGAGTTTTGAGGTGACTTTTTTTGCCTTGTCTTTTGGCACAGTTTGTCCGCAATTAGTACACTGGACAGTTCCAGATGATCCTTTTCCTCCCTTTGTACGTCCTCTACTTGCACGCTTAAGTGGCATATCCATAACCTCTCTCGCCTCTTTATATTCTTGCGTATGATTAAGAAATTCCGTGATTTTTGTGCCTGTTTCTGAACCAATTCTTCATCATGTTTTAATTCTTGATCTTACAGTTTGAATACAAATGAATGGTTTGTGTCATAGTTGCTATGTGTCAAATTCAGAATTGGTAATATCCAAAGGAGAAATTATTTGCAAGTTTTGTTTTGAAAAAAAGAATGCAAAAAACTAAATCATCAGATTAGCAAATTCAACTACATGAAGATTGCTTTGTTTTCTCATTGCGCAATTGATACTATTACTATGGGTGATTCCAGTTATGAGCAAATTGGTGGTGCAGCTTGTTATGGTGGAATTACTGCAAAGAAATTTAAGTTTGATGTAGAATTAGTTACAAAATTTGGTCCTGATTTCCCCCATAAACAATATCTTACAAATAATCAAATTAATTTTGATAATGCACTAAGTGAAAAGAATACTACAAAATTTGCAATAAACATAACCGGTTCAGATAGAACACTAAAGATTGAAAACCAATGTCAACCAATTGAATATGAAAAAATCAATGCAGATGGATTTCTAGTTAGCCCTATTTTTCATGAAATCTCACCGGAGACTTTTGAAAAAATAAAAGATGACTCTAATTTTTTATTTTTAGACCCTCAGGGATTTTTGAGGAGAATTAATTCTAATCAAGAAGTTTTTTTAGAAAACACTGATGTTAATTTATCTGGTGTAAATGCTATCAAAGTCAATCCTGAGGAAGCTCAGCATTTGGTAGGATCCTCCAGTATGAATGCTTTGGGGCTGTTGCAAAAAAAAGGAGCCGAACACA
This sequence comes from Nitrososphaerota archaeon, assembly GCA_032125915.1. Classification (GTDB taxonomy): domain Archaea; phylum Thermoproteota; class Nitrososphaeria; order Nitrososphaerales; family Nitrosopumilaceae; genus Nitrosomaritimum. The sequence goes on along the minus strand of JAQBBT010000069.1, from coordinate 2,665 downwards.
TAATTTTTACAAATAAAACCGAAGTCTCCATGTTAGTTAAGGATAGAATTTATTCCATAACACTACCAAACAAGAAAATTCATGACACGACTGGAGTTGGTGATATTTTTTGTTCTGCTTTTTGTTGTACAATGCTCAAGGAGCAAGATTTTCTTTGGGCTTTGTGCTTTGCAGGGGGGTGCAGCTCAGGCAGCTCTTGATTCAAAAGACGTTGGGTTGTTGAAGATACCAAAAAAAGGTACAATTGAAACTAATGCGTCGTATTTTTACAATTTAGTGAAATATCGTTCAATTTAGCTTTATCCTTTTATTGCATGTCAAATGAAATCTTCTGTGGAAATAGGGATCTATGGGTCTGGTACTACATCGGCATCTCAAAAAATAATAAAAAAAATACTTTCCGAAAATGAAATCAAGCCATTCATCATTACTCCAAAATCAAAAACAAAGCAATTTGATTGTGTAATTGTACTGGGAGGGGATAAAGGAATTCGAAATTACTTTCATAGAGCATTTGATTCTACCTCACCTGTTTTAGGAATTAACGAGGGTGAGTATGGGGGATTTTTAGCTCAAATTGATCTCAAAGAATTCTCATCATATGTCAATAGACTAAAAAAACAAAATTATTCAATTGAAGAAGTTCCACGATTGGGAGTGAAAATTGATGGCAAATCTGTTTTTCCTGTTTTAAATGATGTTGCAGTGTTTCCCTCTAAAAGTGCAATGTTGATGGAACATACTCTTAGCGTAAATGGTGAAGAAGTATGGCACGATAGCGGAGATGGAATAATAATCTCAACTCCTATTGGATCTTCTGCATATTCCATGTCTGCAGGTGGACCTGTAATTTTTCAAGACTCTACAGTATTTGAGATAATATCTGTAAACTCTTTGAATGTGAATAGGAGACCAATAATTGTATCAAATAATAGTTCTATTGAAATAGATGATATTTCTGCTCGTTTGCATTGTGAAGTAATTCTTGATGGACTGGAGAGATACAAAGTAAACAAGATTGTAGAATGTGCTCAATTTTTACCGCCTGCTAAAATTATTCGACTCAAAAAAGATTCAACTGCAATTTCTGCGCTTGCAAAAAAAGCCCATCTTGCAGAGGAATTACTTAGTATGCCTCCAAGCTCAAAACTTCTTTTAAAAACATTAGAATATGAAGGTGCATTAACACAAAAGGATCTGTCAAACAAGACACTTTTGCCAGATAGAACTGTAAGATTGGCCCTAAGTCACCTGCTTGATAAAGGATATGTCAAAAAGAAAGTATCAGTAAGGGATGCAAGACAGAAAATTTATGAAATTTCAAAAATCGAATAATCTAATTGCTAGCTGCTTTTACAAATGAGACAAATACTTCTTCTGGGAATCCGGGCCTACTGTTAAATTCTGGGTGAAATTGAACTCCAATATAGAATTTATGCTCAGGAATCTCCAAAATCTCCATTCTTTTTCCTCCATCACTTTCTGCAGAGAATATCATTCCTTGTTTTTCAAATTCAGCAATGTAGTTCTTGTTTATTTCATAACGATGTCTATGTCTTTTATTGATTGAATCAGAATCATAAATTTTTTGAGCCATTGTATCTGATTTTATATTGATTTTGTGGCCTCCTAGTCTTAAGGATCCTCCCATGTCTGACACATCCTTTTGTTCGGGAAGTAAATCTACTATTGGATTTTTAGCATCTTGTTTTATTTCAGTTGAATTTGCATCCTCTAAATTCAAAACATTTCTTCCAAACGCAATGGCTGCAAGCTGAAAACCAAAACATATTCCAAGATATGGGATATTTTTCTCTCTTGCATAGTTTGCAGTTTTAATTATTCCCTCAGATCCTCTTGTGCCAAATCCACCTGGGACAAGTATCCCGTCATAATCTGATAGTTTGTCATAATCACTAATCGACTCTGAATCAATCCAATCAATATCTACTGATTTACCTAATATTGCACCTGCATGTTTTAAGGCATGGTTGACACTGACGTAACTATCTGCAAGTGTGACATATTTTCCGACCATTGCAATCTTTACCTTTTGGTCCTTGTGATTAATCATTGATTCTGCAATCTTGTTCCACTTGTCCCAATTTGCAGACGCATTTACCATTCCAACTATGCCAAACTTTGTAAAAATAAAATCCAAGATGCCTTGGTCGTATAGAATCTGTGGAACTTCAAAAATTGACTTTGCGTCATGGCAAGAAAGAACATCTTCTGCAATGACATTGGTAAACATGGCGATTTTTTTCTTGGTTTTTTCTTGCAGTGGTTGAGTGCATCTAACTGCTAAAAAGTCTGGTTGAATACCTATTCTTCGTAATTCTTGCACGCTATGTTGGGTGGGCTTTGTTTTTTGTTCTCCTACTACATCCAAAGATGGCGCTAGAGTTACATGTACAAAAAGTACATTCTTTGGTCCCTCCTCTACTCTCATTTGCCTTAGTGCTTCTAAAAATGGCAGTGATTCAATATCGCCTACAGTTCCACCACATTCCACAATCAAAAAGTCTAATTCTTCGTCTTTTGCAATCTTCCCAATTCTGTTTTTTATTTCATCTGTAATGTGAGGGATAATCTGCACACATGCTCCCAAATACTCGCCTTTTCTTTCAGATTCAATTACAGTAGAATATACTTGGGCAGTAGT
>JAQBBT010000068.1:0-3565 GCA_032125915.1 Nitrososphaerota archaeon | reverse complement strand
CAAGTAGTAATACAAATGGCAAAGGAGCTAAAGAGGGCATCTACGAAAAACAACGCCCCAATTTGGGCCAAATTAGCCGAATATGCCTTAAAGCCATCTATTGCTAGGAGAGATATCAATTTGTATAGGATTGGTCAGCTTACCAAAGATAATGATACCGTAGTTTTTCCAGGAAAAGTACTTGGAACCGGAAATATCCCCCATAAAATTACCATATCTTCATTTTCCATTTCAGAATCTGCTGCCAATAAAATTATAGAAAGTGGTGGAAAATTAGTTTCATTTTCAGATCTAATAGAGAAAAATCCAACCGGAAAAGGAGTTGTTTTGCTTGGCTAGTCAAGAAAACACAGTTTCAATTAGCACCCCAATTGTAGTAGATGCTACAGACCACATTGCAGGAAGATTATCCTCTAACGTAGCTAAATTACTCCTAAAAGGGAACAGAGTATCAATAGTAAATTGTGAAAAGATAATGATTAGCGGAACCAGAAGTAATATCATTAGTGAATATAAAGAATTTTTAGAGATTAACAGTGTCAATCATTGGAAGCACGGACCAAAACACCCTAGAAGACCTGACACCATAATGAAAAAGATGATTCGAGGAATGTTGCCAAGAGAAAAATCATCAGGAATAGCAGCCCACAAAAGACTTCGTACATTTATTGGAAGTCCAAAAGATGTAAAATCATTTAAAAAAATTAAATTTGAAACAGCGATGATCAAAAAATCTTCAGCACATTATACAACCATGGCAGAACTTGGAAGAACAATAGGATGGACTGAATGACCATACCCAAAACCGAAATCTATTTTGCAACTAGAAAGACTGCAAGTGCTCACGTATACATTACTAAAGGAAAAGGTAAAGTGAGAATCAATAATGTTCCAGTTGAAATGATGCCTCAAGAAACAGCACGAGAAGTTATTCTAGCTCCCCTCGAAATTAGTGGAGACTTGAGAGACAAAATAGATATTTCAATTAGAGTTAGAGGAGGAGGAGTAATGGGTCAGGCAAATGCCATATCTGTTGGAATTTCAAGAGCATTAATTGGATGGACCAAATCCAAAAAAGAGCCAAAGGATCATCCATTTCCCAAATCAACAAGAGAAGATCTCAGACAGAGGATTACAGATTTTGACAAATATTTGATTAGTGGTGACGCTAGAAGAAAGGAACCAAAGAAATTCGGCGGTCCCGGGGCTAGAAGAAGAAAACAGAAATCATATCGTTAGACTGTGAAAGTAATAATCTTAGCTGGTGGCAAAGGAACAAGAGGAAAACCATATACAGAATATTTTCCAAAGGCTATGACTCCAATTAATGAAAAGCCTTTGATTGATTACATTGTTAGATATCTAAACTCCTTCAAATTCATTAAAGAAATAATCATCATTTCTGATTTTAGTGGATTAGGAGGACAGATCAAAAATTATTATCAAAATCCAAAAATTAGTAAGAAAATTTCTTTTGTTCAAGACTCTCGAAGTGGAACGGCGGGAGATCTTTTACATATTGGGAAAAAGTTAGATGGTGAATCAGAATTTATTCTATGGTTTGTAGATAATTTATGTGCAATAGATCTCAAAAAAATGCATACGTATTTCAAAGAAACAAAAAGCCTAGCATGCATTGCAACTAGAACAAAAAGAAAAGAAGAGACAGGATTTGCAATAGTAGAAGAAGGAATGATAAAGCAATTTAAAGAAAAACCCACTATCAAATTACCAATGTCTGAATGTTTAGGAATTTACATTTTGGGAAAAGATGTCATTAGAAGAATAAAGATAAAATCCAAACAAAAAGAAATTAATCTATCATTTGATATTCTGCAGGAATTATCAAAAGAAGGAAAAATTAGCGCCTATGACATTGAAGATAAACAGTGGATAGATGCAGAGTCTCCAATGACATTAGAGAGAAATCAAAAGGAAGTAAAAAAGATCATAAAACAGATGGGACTTTAGACTGTTTTTCAAATTCGGAAATCTTATCTTCGAATTGCAAAGTTTGAGAAATATCATCTAATCCTTCTAAAAGAATCTTTTTTTTGTGAGAGTCAATATCAAACGAAATTTGTTCAGAATTTGTTTTTAAAATCTGATTTTCTAGATCTACCTCTAATTCATCTGATTCATGTTTTAATTTTTCAACGATTCTTTCTTCCAATGCTATTGGCAAAATCCCATTTTTGAAACAATTACTATAGAAAATATCTGCAAAAGAAGGCGCAATTATAACGGAAAATCCATAATCCTTAAGGGCCCATACTGCATGTTCTCTACTAGAACCACATCCAAAATTATCTCCAGTTACAAGAATTTCTGAGTTTTGATATTTTGGATTATTTAAGACAAAATTTTGTTTTGGATTTTCATTTTCATCGTATCGCCAATTGAAAAACAAGTATTTTCCAAAGCCAGACTTTTGGACTAATTTTAAAAATTGTTTTGGAACAATTTGATCAGTATCCACATTTACCTGATCTAGTGGAGTAACAATTGTTTTGATTTTTTTAAATTTTTCCATATTAATTCAAATCCAAATTCCTAACATCGACAAAATGTCCTTCCAACGCAGCAGCAGCTGCCATAACTGGACTAACCAAATGAGTTCGCCCACCTACACCTTGTCTTCCTTCAAAATTTCGATTAGAGGTACTTGCACATCTTTCTCCAGGTAACAAAATATCAGGATTCATTCCCAAACACATACTGCATCCAGCTTCTCTCCATTCAAAATTGGCATTAGTAAAGATTTTATCAATTCCCATTTCTTCTGCTTGTTTTTTCACCATTTGAGATCCTGGCACTACCATCGCCCTAACATTTTCAGATATCTTTTGACCTTTGATAACTTTAGAGGCCTCGATTAAATCTTCTAACCTGGCATTAGTACATGATCCAATAAACACCCTGTCAATTTTAATTTCAGTGATAGGGGTACCCGGTTTTAGATCCATATATTCAAGGGCTTTCTCAGCTGCCTTTTTTTGATTTGGATCACCTTTTGAATAATCTTCAGAAGATGGAATAGATTCAGTAACATCACATGTCATACCAGGATTAGTACCCCAACTTACTTGAGGAGCAATATTATCAATATGAAGAGTAAAGGTCTTGTCAAATTTTGCATCAGTGTCTGTTTTGAGATTTTCTTTCCAATATTCTACAAGGGACTCGTAGTTTTTTGGAGTATATTTTCTATTTCGAAGATAATCAAACGTCTTTTCATCTGGGGAAACAAGTCCTGCCCTTGCACCAGCCTCAATGGACATATTGCATATAGTCATTCTTTGTTCCATAGAAAGGTCAGTTATCCCCTCACCGGAATATTCCAGAATAGTACCTGTTCCTCCTGCTGTGCCAATATTTTTGATAATTGACAAGACAATATCCTTGGCAGTTACAGCGTGAGTGTTTTTCCTTTTTCCTTCCACCCTAATTTCAAAAGATTTTGGTTTTTCTAACCAAATAGTTTGTGATGCTAAAACATGCTCCACATCACTTGTACCTATTCCAAATGCCAATGCCCCAAATGCGCCATGAGTTGAGGTATGGC
>JAQBBT010000067.1:0-11683 GCA_032125915.1 Nitrososphaerota archaeon | reverse complement strand
CTTTAATCACCAAAAACTTCCTTTATCTGAGCAATCCAAATGAGCTCCACAATTAGGGCAAAACATATGGCATGCTTGCATATCTACCATCTTATTATCACATCTAGGGCATCTAATTTCTTTGTCCATATACATTATAACAAATCTTAATTTAAAAATAATGTCCAAAGGTTAATTAGTCCTTCAGCTTTGTTTTCGAATAATTGACAAACTTCAAACTTACAGTATCAGACATTAAAGGAAAATCTGTAACTAAAGAATTGAAAGATAATGATGGTAATCCATTGCTAGGTTTACAAATTGGAAATGAAACGGATGCTGCAATTGTTGGATTAAAAGGAAAATTAAAAGTCACTGGTGGTAGTGATAAATCTGGAGTTCCAATGAGAAGTGACATTCATGGTGCAGCAAGAAAAAGAGTTCTTCTCTCTAAAGGTGTTGGATTGCAAGACGCAGAAATTGGACAAAGAGTAAGAAAACTTATGAGAGGAAATATAATCTCTGAAGAAATTTATCAACTAAACTGCAAATACGATGGAGAACTTCCAGTTGAAGCTCCCGAGGAAACAACTGAAAATTCTGAAGAAAAAAAAGAATAACTTAACATATACCGGCTCTACATTTTGACTCATGCATTGGAGAGATACACTTCCTGATTGGTACATTAAAAAATATGGATATCAACCATGTGTAAACATTGGTACTGCCGGTCATGTAGATCACGGTAAAACAACTCTAATTCAAGCATTAAGCGGATCTTGGACAAGTGTTCATAGTCAAGAATTAAAACGTGGAATTACAATCCGTGTAGGATATTCTGATGCTGCATTTTACAAATGTGCTGATTGTGAAGAACCTTTGGGATATTCAACAACTCCCAAATGTAATAATTGTGGAAAAGACAGTGAATTATCTAGAGTTGTAAGTTTTGTAGATAGTCCAGGCCATGAAAGTTTAATGGCAAATATGCTCTCAGGCTCAGCATTAATGGATGGCGCATTATTGTTGGTAGCTTCAAATGAAAAAGTACCCAAACCTCAAACCAAAGAACATCTTTTGGCACTTCAAACACTGAATATACAACAAATTGTAATAGTCCAAAATAAGGTAGATTTAATCTCATACGAAGAAGCTGTTTCAAATTATCAAGATATCACTAAATTTGTTAAAGGAACATATGCAGCAAAAGCACCAATAATTCCCATCTCAGCTCAATCTGGATTAAATATTGATGCATTAATTGGATCTATCGAATCAACAATCAAAACACCAGATAGAGATGAATCTAAAGATCCAATAATGCATGTGTTAAGGTCCTTTGATGTCAACAAACCTGGTACTAAATTAAAAAACATCAAAGGTGGAATAATAGGGGGAAGTCTTACCCAAGGAATTTTTAACGTAGGTGATGAAATTGAAATTAAACCAGGTATAATGAATGATAAAAAGAAAACATATGAGCCACTATACACAGAAATTACCTCATTAGGCACTGCTGCTGGAATTGTAGATTCAGTTAAACCGGGGGGCTTAGTAGCCATTGGTACTAAACTAGATCCAGCAATGACTAGAAGTGATTCCTTTATTGGATCAGTAATTGGAAAACCTCAAACTCTTCCAGAAAATTCCGATAACATTAAACTTGAAGTAAACCTCTTTGACTCTGCAGTTGGAATAACCGAAGATACCAAAGTTCTTCCAATACAAAAGGATGAACTTTTAAGATTAAACATTGGAACGGCTCCAATCCTAGGTAAAGTATCCAAAATAAAATCAAAAAGTGTCGAGATTGAACTCAGAAGACCAGCTTGTATCTTTGAGAGTGAAAATGTGGCTATTAGTAGGCGAATCTCTGATAGATGGAGATTAATTGGAGCCGGAATAGTTGGTTGAAGTTCTGTCTGACACAAACTTCTTAATTCACTTAGCCACCAAAAGAATCAAAAATATTGATAATATTGATGTTGAAATTGGACCAATTTCTTTTGTCGTTCCAAAAGTAGTTCAAAATGAATTATTTAAGTTGAAAAATGATATTAAAAAAAAACAAGACATACTTGCCACTCTTAATTTTATTAAAAATTTTCAAATTATTCCAATTAATGGTAAATATGCTGATAAAGAATTAATCAACCATGTAAAAAATAATGGTGGTATTATTGGAACAATGGACAAGGAACTAAAAAAAGAAATTAAAAAAAATGGAGGATCAATTATTTCATTTTCAAACGATAGAATAATCTTAGAATCTTAGTAAAATTTAACTGGAACAATTTGGATTATAGATATGTCTATGAAAATCGAAAGTAATACATTTCAAAATAGAGGCGAAATTCCTCAAAAGTTTGGGTATAAAAAAAATAACATAAACCCTACACTAATAATTAAAGACGTACCAACAGACGCCAAATCATTGGTTCTCATTATGGATGATCCTGATGCAATGGGAGCTGTGGGAAAAATATGGGTTCATTGGGTTGTTTGGAACATAGACCCAAGTACCGATGAAATTTCAGAAAATTCGATACCATCAAATTCTATTCAAGGCAAAACAGATTTTGGAGAAATTGCTTATGGAGGACCAGCCCCACCAGACAAAGAACATACGTATATTTTCAAATTGTATGCACTAGATGATAAATTGAGTCTTGATGAGGGATCTACAAAATTACAGGTAGAAGAAGCAATGAAAAATCACGTAATTGCAGAATCTAGACTTGAAGGCAGATATGCACCATAATATGGTTAAAAATTATTTTTATTGATTATAACGCTCAGCTAATCTATATTTCATGTACTTGTCATCAGGCGAAAATTTAGCTGGATGAGCAGAAACCGTTTCTTCTTTACATAAAGGACATCTTTCTTTGAGTGTGTAATGATAATCTATAGGACACTTTCTTAACTGAAATCGCAACTTAATTCTCTCTGGTTTTCTTTGAATCTTCTCTTGTAAATATGAACTGACCCTTCTTTTTTTCGATATTTTGCTGAATTTCTTCTAATATTGGTTTCATTTTTTTTTCTGCTGATTTGAAATTCTCTGAAATTATAGAAAGACGATACTTTGGTGCTCCTACATAAGTAATATCTATCGATGGATCCTTTTTTAGAATCTCTAGAAGAGTTTTTTTAATAATTTCTATTCCATTTGATGTACTGTTTGTAATTTCCATAATTCCTCTAATCTCAACTGAAGGTAGTTTGATTTTAGAACATATCTCTTCAATAACACTAGCAGTTTTTTTAGAAAGTTTAAGTTCTTTAATAGAATCTATTCCATTTCTTCCAATTTCAATAAAAGCATCATAAACTGAATCAAATTTAGAATAAATATCATCTTCTAATTTTTCAATTTCATTATCTGAAAGATTAGTTTTTTCCTGAACATTTTTTAACAATGTTTTTCCTTTTTCAAATTTTTTTACTTCTTTTAATTTGTGCTTTTTTTGATCTTTGGATACCTGTTTTAATGAAAGATCAATATCTCTTCTTTTTTGATTAATCTTTTTTACAAGTAGAACTTTTTTCTCATTTTCTTTTACAAATCTATTAATTGATCTAATCCATCCAGGTGCGATCTCTGAGATATGCAAAAATCCTTGGATCCCATCGTATTCATCTAACGTTACATAAGCACCATGATCCATGACTTTAGTTACAGTAGCAATGACAATTTCTCCTTGTTCGGGCATCTCTTGAATTTCTGTAGACATTTCTTCTTGCAATTTATTATGCGTAATTTAATGTTGCTAGTTAGAAATCAATCCCTTTTTTGGCTTTTCTACCTTGCTGAAATGGATGTTTAATTTCCTTCATCTCTGTTACTAAATCTGCCAATTCAATTATCTCATCTTTTGCATAATTTCCAGTTAAAACAAGATCTAAAGTAGAAGGTTTAGATTTAATTAAATTTAGAACATCTTCCAATTTTATCAAACCTAAATTTATAGCATAATTTATTTCATCTAGAATTACAATATCGTAATTTCCTGATTGAATTTTTGTGGTACTTATTTTAATTGCTTCACTTGCTATTTTCTTGTGTTCTTCTATAGGACTTTTATCATCAATTATTCCTACAAATCCTTTTCCAATAGCAATCATTTCAAATTCTGGCTCTAATCTTTTTGAAGAATTCATCTCACCATAGTGCCATGAGCCTTTGATGAATTGAATCATACAAATTTTTTTATCATAACCTGTTGCTCTTAAAGCAATTCCTAATGCAGCAGTGGTTTTTCCTTTACCCTTTCCAGTGTATACAATTGTTAGACCTGGTTCACTCACAATGTCTTTCTTTTTTCTCACAGTAAAAACATTCAGATTTTTTCAAATGCATCATTTAAATAAAAAAATATACTTACACATTCAAATTGAAAATTCCAAGACTTGTTTTAGCAGGTGTTACTAGCGGAGTGGGAAAAACATCAATTACATGTGCCATTATTCATGCATTACAAAAAAGAGGTTTTTCAGTACAACCCTTTAAGGTTGGTCCTGATTATATTGATCCAAGTTATCTATCCTCAATCGCAAGAAAGGATGCATTTAATCTCGATGTTTGGTTGATGGGTAAAAATCGGCTTTTAGAAAGTTTTGTTACAAATTCAAAATCAAATATCTCAGTTATTGAGGGAGTAATGGGATATTACGATGGATTTAGTGGCGATTCCAATTTTGCGAGCACTCACCATGTTGCTTCAATAACAAAATCTCCAACAATTTTGGTAATAGACGCAAGTAAAGCAGCCAGATCTGTCGCTGCCACAGCTTTAGGTTTTATTAAATTTCATAATAATTCACGAATTAAAGGAATTATTCTAAATAAAATTGGGAGTAAAAAACATGAGATTCTTTGTAAAAAAGCAATTGAAAGGACAAAATTACCAGTAATTGGAGTAATCCAAAAAAATCCTGATCTTGATTTGCAGTCAAGACATCTAGGATTAATACCCACAAAAGAAGACATTGCTCTTAAGCAAAAAATTATACAAATTTCAAAAATTATTTCTGATTCATTAGATATTGAAAAAATTCTTCAAATTATACAAACTCCCACTCCTCTAAAAATCCCAGTTACAAAACTTTACCAAAAACCAAAAACCACAATCGCAGTTGCCCTTGACAGCTCTTTTAATTTCTATTACCGTGATAATCTAGAAGCACTAAAACGAGAGGGAGCTAATCTAAAGTTCTTTAGTCCAATTAACGATAAAAAAATACCACAGTCTGATGGAATCTACATTGGGGGTGGATTCCCTGAAATTCTAGGAGAAGCCTTGGAGAAAAACCAGTTGATGAGAAAGAAAATTAAACAATTATCAGAAGAAAATGTTCCAATTTATGCTGAATGTGGAGGACTAATGTATCTAACAAAATCTATTGATTACGGTGAAAAAACAAGTAAAATGGTAGGAATTTTTGATGCTGAAACAAAGATGACTAAAAAAATGAAATTAAATTATACTCAAGGAAATATAATTTCGAGAAATATCATATCTGATAAAAAACATACAATTCAAGGCCATGAATTTCACTACTCTAAACTAGAATCTGTATCTTCTGATTCAAAATTTGCTTATGAATTAAAAATTGGTGAAGGAATAAAAAATCAATTTGATGGAATGATTCAATATAACACTCTTGCATCTTATGGACATCTGTATTTTGACAGTTCAGATTATGCCAAAATTTTGGTAAAAAATTGTATTAAATCATCAAGACGTTAAATCTGCCCTAAGCAGTTTATAGAGCGCATTAACGATGGCAGAGGCTGAAGAACTCCCTCCTTTTCTTCCAATATTTGTAATAAATGGAACTTCTGTAATGTGAGAAAGCTCTTCTTTTGACTCAGGCGAAGAAATGAAGCCTACTGGAATGCCAATAATCAATGCTGGCTTTACGAGATCTTCCTTGATCATTTGAATCACCTCTAAAAGCGCAGTTGGGGCATTTCCAATCACAACTATTCCACCATCAATATCAGAAGAAGCAACTCTCATTGACACCTGAGAACGGGTTTTTCCTTGTTTTTTAGCTAATTCCATAATTTCAGGGCTTGAAATATTGCAAATTATCTTATTTTTGAAGTCTTTAGGATTTTGTTTATTCATTCCTCCAATAACACCATTAACGTCAACTACTATACTACAACCATTTTTGAGTGCATTAATTCCACTTTCAATTGCATTTTTGGAAAAAACTATTCTATTTTTACTTGCAAAATCAAAATCAGCAGTTGAATGAATTACTCGTCTAACTACTGGCCATTCTTTTTCATTATAATTATGATTTCCGATTTCATTTTCAATCATTTCCATACTTGCATCTTCTATTGATTGACCCTTTTCAGTTTGCATTTTCAACCTCTTTTGCCCTTTCAATTATTAAATCAATCATTTTTTCATCTGTTCCCAAATGTTTAGTGATGCATACTTTTTTTAAATTTGATTTTTCAAGTGCTGGTTTAAGATCATTATTGATATCTGTTTTAACATGTGCTCCTTCATGCAAAAAATAAAAAACAATTACAAGAATTTCTGGATTATTTTTTTCACAATTTTTTATTCCTTCAAAAATATTTGGTTGCTCTATTTCCAAGAAACATCTACTTACTTTTCTATAATTTTCTTGTAATCCATCCACAACATAATTTATTGACATTTGTGCATTTGGATCCTTACTACCGTGACCAATTATTAAAACATCAATATTTTTCTTTGAACTTGTAATTTCATTCTCAACTAAAGAAGTCGATATTCTATTTTCAACAAGATTGATCAGAGTTTTATGCATACTCATTGGTTTTGTTACAACAAATTTTACATCCGTATCTTTCTGATATTTCATTACATCAGAAACTGCTAGTTTTACTTTTTTTCCAGGATAGAGAAAATATGGCACAATAGTAAGGAATTCTATATCTTGTTTTAGTGACTTTTGTATACCATCCTCGATATATGGAGGCTCAACCTCAAGAAAACAATAATCTGTAAAGATATAATCTCCTTTAGCCTTAATCCCGGCGCATATGACTTCTAATTCTTCAGATGCCTCTCTTTCTCTGCTTCCTCTATCTATTAGTAATAAACCTCGTTTCAATCTAAAATCCTCGCTATTGCTATAGTCAAATTAGGCGGGAATTTTTGCTTTTCCACAATTAATTTACCTCCTGAGGCTTTGATTGCAGCGGCCTCTGATACACTTGAAGTACCCTCAAATGCTTTAACTGTCTCAGAAGGATTTGGTGCCGAAACTTCTGCCAATTCTTCTCTCTCCACATATTCAACTGGAATTCCCATTTCTTGTCCAACATCAACTAAACCTTGCACATCCTTTGGTTTCTTTATAGAGACTAATTTTGCAATAGATTTTAGACTGAGATTGTATTTTTTTAGGGAAATATCCATACCATCCTTGATGGTTTGTTTTGTTGTATCCCAATGCAAACCAATTCCGATTACTAAACTAGGTGGACGATAAATCACTGAATTCTCAAAGAAATCATCATTTATGATTCGATCCGAAATTATTAAATGCCCTTTAGAATGCGAATTTTTCAAATCATCCAAGCTTCCATAAATTTTTACATTTTTTGGCAATTCTTTAAACCAATTTGTATTTCCTGTATCTTGATACACTCCAATCTTTTCTTCATTTACCATATGTGCACTTATTTTTGTAACTGTAGAATCATCCTCAATTTTCCATCCAAAATCTTTTCCTACAAGGTCAACTGCAATAGTTTTGTTTACATCTGCTGCTGTAGTAATTACTGGTATGGCATTTAGCTTTTCAGCAATGGTTTGTGTTAGCTCATTTGCACCACCCAAATGGCCTGATAATACACTGATTACAAAATTAATTTTATCATCAATAACAATAACTGCAGGATCATTTTTCTTATCTTTCAAATGTAGAGCAATTAATCTAATTACTGCTCCTAATGAAAATAAGCAAATTAACGCATTACTATTCTTAAACAATTCAATAATTATTTCCGATGTAGGATTGGAATACCAATTTATTTCCTTATCATTTGAAAATTTGGATGGAGCATAAACATCCCAACTTGGAAAAATTTCTTTTAATTTGACCCCAATATTTATTCCATTTTTAGTAATGGCAAGAACTGAAACTTTTTCCACACTAAAAGCGTTCTAAAATTAATAAAATACCTTACTGCTAGGATTTTCTCGCAAGGATATTTCCCTCAAAATCAAACAATATCACATCCAAAGAAACCTTTTCTTCTGAATGCTTTTTCATTTGAATGGATGTTTTATCGCAAATTTGCTCGAAAAATCCCGTTATCTCATTTTCTTTAATTATTTCTGAAACATGTCTAGCCGTATTTGCTTTCAGAATCTTTCCAATTATGGTTTCATTTGCCCCACAATTTTCGGCTAATTCCGACAAAAATTTCATATCCACCTTAGATCCTTTAACATGAGTTTGCTTTACTCCTGCAGCCATTTTTGCTAATTTACCGATAAATCCCACGACATAGGCCTTCTTGATATTTTTTTTTGAACATTGTTGGATTGTATATCCTGAAAAATCTCCCATTTGAACAAAACAATGGTCCGGCAAATCTATTATTTTTTTAGCAAAATCTTCACTTCTTCCTCCAGTTGTAAGAACAACCGTATCGTCTCCCATTGCAATTGCTACATCTAGATTTTGTCTAATAGAGGCAGCATATGATGCAGTAGAAAATGGAATAACAATACCGCTAGTTCCTAAAATTGAAATCCCATGTAATATTCCAAGTCGTGGATTGTCAGTTTTTGGACCTAATTCTTTTCCCTTTGGAACAGAAATTATTATTTTAATTCCATTTTGTAGTAAAAGGTTACCAGCAGCTTCTGTTATATTATCATTAATCATTTTTTTTGGAACTGGATTTATTGCAGCTTTGTTGATCTCAAGACCTAATCCAGGTTTAGTAACAATTCCAATTCCCTCTCCTCCATCTATCTCAATTTCATTTTTCTTATCTGTTAAAGATAAATTAACAATAATTTCGGCACCATGTGTAACATCTGGATCATCTCCTCCATCTTTTATTACAGAACAGCAAGCTTTGTTTTTTTCAAATTCACATAAATGAATTGGAATTTTAATAAAATTTCCTTTAGGTAATTTAACATCAATATTTTCATATTTTATTTGGTTAATTATTGATAATAACGCAGCCTTTGACGCAGCCGTAGCTGAAGTACCTGTGGTAAATCCTGTTCTCAATTTTTTTTTATCTATTTTTTCCACGATAACCATGTTTATGCTGATGTATTAATTCTTGTTTGCTTTTTTGAAATATATTTAAAATCAAAACCATTCAAGAATGAGGATGGCAAAAGATTTTCAAATAGTTGTTACTGGTGCAAGCGGATTTGTGGCTAAAAATGTTAGGAAGTATCTTTCTGAAAATAACGTGAAATTAATTTCAATATCAAGGAAGAATTTTAAAAAATTTAAAAATGAAACCAAAATTATTTCTAGGACTTTTGATGAAAAAATGATTCTCCCAAAAATCAAAAATTCTTATGGTTTAATACATTTAGTTGGAATAGGAAAACAATCCATTAAAAATAATTATAATCTGATTAATGTAGAATTCACTAAAAAAATAATTAATTTATGTAAAAAATCTAAAATAAAAAAAATTGTTTATACAAGTGGCTTAGGCGTATCTAAATCAAGCTCACTTGGTTATTTTATTTCAAAATATCAGGCAGAAAAACTGATAATAGAATCCAAATTGGATTACACCATTTTTAGGCCATCTTATATCGTTGGAAAAGATGATCTTTTTACAAAATATCTAAAAAAACAAATCAAAAAAGGAGAAATACAAATTCCTGGAAGTGGAAATTACACCATTCAACCAATCTACATTAATAATGTATCTGAAATAATATCTAAATCCCTAACTGACAAAAAATTCAAGAAACAAACTCTTGATCTTGTTGGTTCTGAATCAATTTCTTTTCAAAATTATGTTAAACTTTTCTCTAGGAAAACACAAACTAGAATTAAAAAAATAAGTTTAGAAACTGCTTACCATGATGCAATATTAAAACCTCAAAGTGAATTTGGTGTAGATGATCTTAACCTTTTGATTGGTGATTTTAAAGGAGATCACAGAAAATTAAAAAATATTTCAAAGATCTCTTTTCGATCTATTAGGGATCTGTTAGAGTCCAGAAGCTTGCTTTAATACATCGGCTTTGTCAGTTTTTTCCCAAGTAAATTCAGGCTCATTTCTTCCAAAATGGCCATATGCAGCAGTTTTTCTATAGATAGGTCTTTTCAAATCCAAATGTGAAATAATTCCTGAAGGTTTCATATCAAAATTTTTCTTAACTAGTTCTTCAATATCTTTTTCTGGAATTTTACTTGTTCCAAAAGTATTAACATAAAGAGATACTGGCTCTGCAACTCCAATAGCATAAGCTAATTGCACTTCACATCTTTCAGCTAATTCTGCTGCTACAATATTTTTGGCAATATACCTACACATGTAACATGCTGATCTGTCAACTTTAGATGGATCTTTTCCGGAAAAAGCACCTCCACCATGTCTTCCAAATCCACCGTAAGTATCAACAATTATTTTTCTTCCTGTCAGACCAGCATCCCCATGTGGACCTCCAATTACAAATTTTCCTGTGGGATTAATGTGAATTTTTATATTGTCATTCCAAAGACTTCCTAAAACTGGTTTGATTACTTTGTCTATCACCTCTTTTGTAATTTCTTCTTGAGAAACTTCTGGAGAGTGTTGGGTTGAAACTACGATTGTTTCAATTTTTGTTGGCTTATCATTTTCATATCTTACAGAAACCTGGGTTTTTCCATCTGGTCTAACCCATGGTAATACATTATTTTTCCGAACTTTAGCTAGTTCTTGAGCAAGTTTTTGGGAAAGAAGAATTGGCATTGGCATTAGTTCTTTTGTTTCATTTGTTGCATATCCAAACATCAATCCTTGATCTCCTGCTCCTTGTTCTTTTTCTTCTGTCGCAGTAACACCTTGACTAATATCTGGACTTTGAGCATGTAGTCTTAATGTTATTTCACAAGTATCAGTATCAAACATCAAATCTTTATGATTATAACCAATTTCTTTGATGGTTTTTCTTACTAGTTCTTCTTGCGCTTTTTTATCAAAATTTGCTTTTGAAGTTACTTCGCCAGCTACAGCTACAAAGTCAGTTGTTACAAGAGTTTCTACAGCTACTCTTGAATCAGGATCTTGTCGCAGATATTCATCTAAAAAGGCATCTGAAATCTGATCACATATTTTATCTGGATGTCCTTCAGTTACTGATTCTGATGTAAACAGAAAATTACTAGTCATGGGAACCTCTAGATTTTAGAGTTCATTTTCAATTTTGATAAATAATACGTTGTTACCTCTGACTATTACTCTACCATAGTTTGCAATCATTTTACCATCATGGTGTTCTTCGGCATCAGTCATAATCAGATTCATGTAGGAATCAACATTATCCATTTTTCCTTTATACTCCACTTCATTTTTCAGTCTAACGATAACTTTCTTCTTTGTGCTTTTTTGAAGCATGGTTAATGGTCTTTTTGCGGTACTTTGTGACACTAATTATTCACTCAATTTGGCATTGCTGTTTTCTTGAATAAAAGCCTTGCCTCTTTG
>JAQBBT010000066.1:0-11536 GCA_032125915.1 Nitrososphaerota archaeon | reverse complement strand
GCAGTTAACATTGGGACATTTACTTTATTGTAGTCTTCTTTAAAATGCAAAGTTAACGCCCAAATATGCATTGGAATCCAAATAAACACCAATCCTGCCATTGCAAGACCCATTGTCCATAAATCTGACATTGTGACTGCTACCCATCCAATCATTGGAGGAGAACCACCACACAAACCTCCTAAAATAATATTAGTTCTAGAATTTCGTTTTAATATATACGAGTAGACAAGAACATTGTTTACCAAGCCAAATGCAATAAAACCTGTAGCCCAAAGCCCTTGCTCTAATGTGGTAGTAAATGAAATTGCAAACGCAAGAACAAGTGAAATTCCAGCTAAGACTAACCCAAAATTCCTTGCTTTTTCTGCAGGATTAATTCGTTTTGAAGGTAATGGCCTATTTTTTGTTCTCTCCATTATAGCATCAATATCTCTATCATGATAGTTGGTTAGAGTATTGGCAGCTGCTGATCCAGCTGCAACTGAAAATAATGCCAATGCCCATGTTGCAGGAGAAACTTCTATGTTGTAGATATTTGATGCAGTTAAGATTGCTCCAAATGCAGTAAATACTAACAAATACCATATCTTTGGCTTTGTTAATTCATAGTATACAGCAATACGAGATTCAAATTTTTGTTTCTGCAATGCTATTCCTTATCCTTTGATGGCATATATGGCATTGCCTTTTGCCTTGATTTCATTTCAATAAATGATTCTGATGATTGAATTCCCTCAATTCTTCCTATTTGTTCGGAGACCATTTTATGCATTTGATCCAATGATTTTGAATACATTGTAACTAAAATATCAAATCGTCCTGTAACTTCAGCAACCTCTCTTACTCCTTCAATCTTGAATAATTCTTTCATTATATGATCGCGTTTTTTCGTATCCATATTAATTCCTGTCAGAGCCTTTACATTATATCCAAGCTCTGCATCGTTTACAACTATTGTAAAACGTTCAATTAATTTTCGTTTTACGAGTCGCTTTATTCTTGAATACACAACTGAAGAATTAACATTAATTTTTTTTGATAATCGAGGAATTGAAACTGATGCATCGTTTGCTAATTCTGATAAAATTTGTAAATCTAGGTCGTCAACTTTAGCCGTTTAAAACACCTGATTCGATATAGATTTCAACATCTTATAAAGTTATTATTGAAAAAATTGCAAAAAATATCTAAATTTTACCTTTTTTGTAAAGCATTTCTGCTAACAACACTGCACCTTTTGCTGAACCCATTTTTTTATTGTGAGAAAATAACATGTACTTTAGACCATTATCAAATAGTGCTTCTTTCTCTACCCTACCAATGGTTGTAGTCATACCTCCTCCAACTTCTCTTTCCATCCTTGGTTGAGGTCTTGTCGGATCTCTATGGAATGCATAGTAATTTTTAGGTGCTGAAGGTAAACCGGCTACTGAAATTGACTTGTTGTATTCATCAAAAGTTTTTTCAGCAGATTCTGGACTTATCTCTTTTTCAGTTTCTACAAAAACAGATTCTGTATGTCCATCAATTACTGGAACACGGGTACATGTACAACTAATTTTAATATCTGCGTCTTCAATCTTTCCATCTATTAATTTACCTAGAATTTTTCTTGTCTCAATTCTTACCTTTTCTTCTTCTTTTGGAATGTATGGTATAATATTATCCATAATTCCCATTGCAGATACTCCTGATTTTCCTCCACCAGAAATTGCCTGCATTGAAGTCATCATGACCTTTTTGGCGCCATATTTGTCAAGTAATGGTTTTAGTGTAATTGCTAAACCTGTAGTAGTACAATTTGGCAGCGGTGCTATCCACCCCTTCCAATTTCTATTCTTTTTCTGCGACTCTAGCAGCTCTGCCTGATCATCGTTTATTCCAGGAATAAGAATAGGAACATCATCTTCATATCGATAGGCTGAACTAGTTGAAATAACTGGAAGTACAGCGGCCATATTAGTTTCAATATCTCGTGCAGCTTCGGATTCCACGGCTGAAAATATTAAATCTAATTGTGATGTGTCTATCTCGTCAATTCTTTTGACAGTCATATCTTTGATATATTCAGGAATTTCTCCACCTACATCCCATGCAATAATCCCACTTGGTTCCCTTATTGCATCGAGGTATTTTTTCCCTGCAGAACGTTCTGATGCGGCAATCTGTGTAACTTCAAACCATGGATGATTATGTAATGATATAACAAATTCTTGGCCTACTGAGCCAGTAACTCCAATTATGGCCACACGTTTTTTATCCATAATCAAGATATTTCTAGTCAATTAATAATCGTTATCTGAATTTGACCAAAACATACTAAATTAGGAAATGCTATTCTCAAGCGTGAAACTCAATTCAGCTATATCTTCACACAAACCAGTTGCTCATGGAGGACTTTACTCGATCTCCAATCCAAGACTTGACATATTGGATTTTAGCTCAAACATTAATCCGCTTGGACCAAGCCCAATGGTGCTTAGAACTATCAAAAATAAATTGAATACCTTACAAATCTACCCTGATTCTGAATCCCTTAAACTTAGGAAAAATCTCCAAAGTTATACCAAAATTCCATTATCTCAAATTGTAGTTGGAAATGGTGCCACAGAAATCATCTATAATTTCTGTAAGGCTTTTTTATCTGAGAAAACACCCGTTTTGATACCTGTTCCAACTTTTGGTGAATATGAGGTAGCTGCAAAACTAGCTGGAGCAAAAGTTGGATTTTACAAAACAATGGATCTGAAAAAAAACATAGATGATTTTATTTCAAAACTTCCAAATAATGGATGTATTTTCATTTGTAACCCAAATAACCCTACGGGTTTTTTACTTTCTAAAAATTATCTAAAAAAAATAATTATTGCCGCAAATAAGAAAAATACTCTAGTTTTTCTTGATGAATGTTTCATAGAGCTAGTTCCAGATTATAATGAATCAATTATTACATTGGCAAAAAAATATGATAATCTGTTTATTTTACGGTCATTAACAAAATCATTTGGATTAGCGGGGATTCGTATTGGTTATGGAATTGGAACAAAGAAACTAGTTTCAATTTTAAATCAAATTAAAATTCCTTGGAATGTTTCTGGATTGGCTCAATATGCAGCATCTGCAGCTATCTCTAATCCAAATTATTTAGATAAAGCAAAAAAAATAATACGAACCGAATTAAATTACCTTAAAAATAATATTTCTAAATTAGAAAATTTTTACTGTTATGATTCTGTTACTAATTTTATTTTAATAAAATCAAAATTAAATTCATCAAAACTACAACAAAAATTACTAAAAAAGAAAATCTTGATACGAGACTGTAGTAATTTCCGTGGATTAAATAATTATTACATTAGAATTGCTGTAAAAACAAGAAAAGAAAATCAAAGACTAGTACATGCATTGGGGGAACTATGAAATCCTTAATGGTTCAAGGAACATCATCTGGAGCTGGTAAATCTACTTTAGTTACGGCTTTGTGCCGAATATTTGCCAATAAGGGATTTTCAGTAGCGCCATTCAAGTCACAAAATATGTCTAATTATGCCTACAAAGGAGATGGATTTGAGATATCTCGTGCTCAAGCAATTCAAGCAATAGCAGCTAGATGTGAAATTACACCTGATCTTAATCCAATTATGCTCAAACCTCTTGGAGATTACTACAGCCATGTATATCTACGAGGGAAAAAATTCAAAAAAATGCACGCAACAGAGTATTATCAAAAATTTGTAAGAACTCAAGGATTAAAGATTGCCATAAAATCTCTGCAAAATCTTCAACAAAACTATGATCTTGTAATTTTGGAAGGTGCCGGTTCTCCTGCAGAAATTAATTTAGATAAATTTGACATTGCAAACATGAAGATGGCTGAAAAAGCAAATTCCTCAGTTTTACTTATCACTGATATTGACAGGGGAGGATCATTTGCAAGTATTGTTGGAACATTGGCTCTTTTAGATAAAAAATATCAAAAACTAGTCAAAGGTTTTGTTATAAATAAATTCAGAGGTGATGTAAAAATCCTAAATCCAGGCTTTAGAAAAATTAAAGAAAAAACAAAAAAACCTGTTTTAGGAGTCATACCAATGTCAGATTTTGATCTTCCAGAAGAAGATTCATTGAACGTAAAAGCAAAGAGTTTAGTTTGGAATAAAAAAAATCTAGATAAGATTGATCAAGAGATTGATAAACTAAGTAAACTGGTATATTCCAATTTGAATATTAAAGAAATTCAGAGGATGATAAAATGATTATAGAGTCAATAACAATAATATTTTTTGCACTTGCAATTGATTTTATTTTAGGTGATCCAAAAAATAAATTTCATCCCACAGCATGGATAGGATCCTTGATTGCCAGATTAACTCCTTCTTTGAAAAACTCATCAGATAATTTAGAAAAACTAGGAGGAACTATTCTAATTATAATTTCAAGCACAATTGTTGTTTCACTAATAACTTTCTTAGATGCGGGAATTAACTTGATTCCAATAGATTATCTTTCAGTCATAATTTCAGTAATTGTAGGCGGAATTTTTCTAAAAACTACCATTGCAATAAAGGGAATGGAAAAACATGCATTAGCAGTAGTAGCCTCATTAGAAAATAAGAATATTGTATCTGCACGAGACAATTTATCTATGATTGTAAAGCGAAATACCAAGAATTTGGATAAAAATCATATTTTATCAGGCGTAGTTGAAAGTATTAGCGAAAATACAGTTGATGGAATCACTGGACCTCTTTTCTATTTTGGATTATTTGGATTGCCAGGAGCTTTTGTCTACCGCGTAATTAACACCGCTGATTCAATGATTGGTTACAAGACCAATATTTTCAAAAACATAGGATGGTTTGCAGCAAACTGCGATAAAATTCTGAACTATCTTCCATCTAGACTTACAGGTCTTGTGATGATTTTTAGCGCATTGATCCTTGGAAATGATTGGAAAAGATCTTACAAAATAATGATGCGAGATGGACGGAAAACAGAAAGCCCAAATGCTGGATATCCAATGGCTGCCATTGCAGGAGCATTAGGAACAAAATTTGAAAAAATTGATCATTATTCCCTTGGTGATGGCGAGGTTTTATTTTCAAAAGAACATGTAAAATCAACTATAGCTCTAATGAAAGTTACATCCATTATTTTTTGTGGAATTGTAGTAATTCCAATTATTTTATTACTTTCGTATTTAGGATGGTGGATTCATGCTTAAAGAAATTGGTTCTCTCTTTTCATTTTTGACAATAATTCCAACCAATAATGCAAATCTTGAAACTGTAGCAAAATACATGTATCTTTTTCCAATCGTTGGAATTGCAATTGGATTGCTTGTTGGTTCTATAGGATTTAGTCTATCTTTCTTTTTAGATCCTTTGATTGTAAGTTTGCTAGTAGTTGCTTCCCTTATTTTGATTACTGGCATTCATCATACTGATGGTTTAGCAGATTTTGCTGATGGCTTGATGACGAAAGGTACTAAAGAAAAAAAACTTGCAGCGATGAAAGATCTTGCAACAGGTTCAGCTGGTATTGTTGCAATCGTTTTGTATCTTGTAGGACTAATCATTGCATTGTCTCTCTCAACTGGATTTCAACTATTTTTAGCAATTTTTCTAAGTGAAATAGTTGCAAAATTCTCAATGGTTTTAATGGCAAGTGTAGGGAAATCCGCCTCTCTAGGCTCAAATTCTCCATTTGTTGAACTCATGAAAAACAGAAAAAAACTTGCAGTTACTACAATTATCACATTAATTCCACTAATCATTTTAGGAGGTACTACAGGTTTGATTATTTTTGCAATAGGTACAACTTTTACATTATTTTTAGTTGCAATGTCAACACGAAGTTTTGGCGGGATTACTGGCGATATATTGGGCTCTACAAATGAACTAACCCGCCTTGCTTCTCTTTTGGTATTTGTCTCAATATGATTGGAATTATCATGGCTGGCGGTAAGGGAAGCCGAATGAAATTATCTGAAGAAAAATTACTGCTAAAATACAAAAAACCGATTATTTTACAGGTTGCTGAAGCATTAACTAATTCAAACTGTTTTTCTAAAATTATTTTTATTACCAGTCAAAATTCTCCAAAAACTAAACAACTGTTACAAAAAAATAATTATGAAATTTTTGATACGCCTGGAATTGGGTATGTAGAAGATCTAAACTTTACTCTTAAATCGTTAAATGATTCTGTTTTTATCACTTCAGCTGATTTACCTCTTTTAGATAGTGAAATAATAAAAAGAATTGTAACTTTTTATCAGCCAAATGACATGTGGATAACAATTCTTGTCACAAAAAATTTTCTGAAATCATTAGGATTGTCTTCAGACTATGACATTACTTTTGAAAATCAAATTTGCAACTATACTGGAATCTCAATGATTAACTCACAAAAAATTTCTAATCTTGAAAATATTAAGGAAAAATTTGTAATTATTGATGATAAAAGAATTGGATTTAATGTAAATACAAAACAGGATTATAACTTACTCAGCACTACCTGAAATTTTGCCATTAATTTTTGCTTTAGAACCAGTTGGTTCTGCGATAGTATTACCACAAGAGTTGCAAGCAACAGTTGTCGATGCGTGAGAATATACAACTTGCTGTTCTCCACATTCACTACAATCCACTTTTTGGAACTTGCTTGACGGTTTTGGAATTTCAATATGATCTTTTTTCATGCTGCCACCAACTCAAATTTCTTAATTCTAACGCCTTTTTTATTGTATTTCTTTTTACATACGGTACACGTCATCAAAGGAGTCACTTTCTTTGTAACCTTTGCAGGTTTGGCAAGTTTAGGGAATTTTTGTCCGCCATATCCATGCTTACGTTCTGCGTGCCTGCGTTCACCTCGTGCAGAACCTCTTCTTTTCCCAGCTTTGTAAATTGATATTTTCTGTTCAGTATGAGTTTTACACTTTGGACAATACTTACGCATTACCTTGGGAATGTTCATATCACAAAAACCGACTCCACGGTAATTTAAGCATTGAATCTATAATAGGCGCAAAGTGCAAAAAAATATGTGATTAGCAGCCTAGCTAAATCTATCACTTTATTAAATTCAGTAGCAATGGGTGACAAAAAAGCCGATCTTGTCCTAAAAAACTGCTCTTTGGTATCCGTATACACTAGAGAAATTATTCCAAAAACACAGATCTCAATTGTAGGGGATAGAATTGCTTATGTGGGTCCTGATGCTAGCCACACAATCAGTCCAAAAACAGCTGTAATTGATGCTAAAGGAAAGTTTGTCAGTCCTGGTTTTGCTGATCCTCATGTTCATATTGATCAATTTGTGTTACCATTGGAGCTTGCAAAAAAATCCCTTCTCTGTGGAGTTACATCTCTTTTTTCTGATCCAATTGATATTGTAAGTGTGGCTGGATACAAAGGATTCCAAGAATTTCTAAAACAAGGAGAAAATTTACCCATTCGAATTTTTCAGGTAGTACCTGGAGGTCTTCCAGTTGATAGAAAATTCAGTAACAGTAAGACACTTTCATTATCACAAGAAAAAATTGCAATCAAACATCCTAATGTTCTTGGATTGGGTGAAGTTTTTTCTTGGACAAAAGTCACACTACGAGATTCAAAAACAATGAAGTCATTATCTACAATGCTTGATAATGGATGTATCATAAATGGTCACACTGCAGGTGCTAGCGGAAAAAAATTAAACGCGTATGTTTCATCCGGAATTTTATCTTGTCATGAACCAACTAACTTTGATCAAGTTTTAGAAAGACTTCGTTTAGGGATGTGGATAATGATTCGAGAGGGATCTATAAGGCGTGATCTGAGAGATATTATTCCAAAGATATTATCTCATGGAACTTATCTTAATCGTCTAATGTTTTGTTCTGATGGACTTGATCCTTTAGATATTACAAAATATGGGCATATTGATCATTGTATTAGAGAGTCAGTAAAACTTGGATTGGAACCTATAGATGCAATAACTATGGCCTCAAGGAATTGTTTTGATTATTATAACATGGGAAAAGACCTAGGAGGAATTGCACCTGGCAAGTTGGCAGATATTTTAATTTTTGATGATTTAAAATCTGTAAAACCATCTAAAGTCTTTGTTGGGGGAAAATTAGTTGCCTCAAATGGAAGTATTGTTGCTCCAATAAAAAAGAAAATTATTCCATTTTGGATTAAAAATACTGTAAAACTAAAAAAATTCTCAGGTAAAGATTTTGAAATTAAATCAAAAAAGAAGAAAGTTCAAGCAAATACAATACTTATGCAAACTGAAATTATTACAAAATTAAGTTCAGTAGAATTAGAGACATCAAATGGGAATGTCATGTCTTCAATTGATAAGGATGTGTGGAAAGTTGCAGCATTTGATAGAATTCACGGAACAAAAAATCATGTTGTTGGTTTTCTTGAAAATTTTGGAGCAGATATTGGTGCCTTTGCCTCCACTTGGAGTTTTCATGAAAATGATTTGATTGTTATTGGATCCAATGATTCTGATATG
This sequence comes from Nitrososphaerota archaeon, assembly GCA_032125915.1. GTDB lineage: Archaea > Thermoproteota > Nitrososphaeria > Nitrososphaerales > Nitrosopumilaceae > Nitrosomaritimum. The sequence goes on along the minus strand of JAQBBT010000066.1, from coordinate 3,016 downwards.
GCATTGGCAGCAAATACACTTCGAAAGAATCAAGGTGGACTAGTGGTTGTAAAATCTGGAAAAATAAAAGCCTCATTACCGTTACAAATGGCAGGGATTATTTCCACGGATCCCTTTGAAAAAGTTTCAACAAATTTTGAACAAATCAATAATACAATAATTGATTCAGGATGTATATTTCCAAGACCACATTTAATTCCACTATTCTTACCATTCTTGGCTCTTCCATCAATACGAATTCTTTCACGAGGAATTGTCGATGTTAAGAACAGATTATTCATCGATCCAATCAACAAGTAATGTTAAAAAGGGGGATTTAGGGGATTGAAGCTGAATCTTAATGGCGTCAATTCAACAAGGACCAAATGGACCTGTATTAGTTCTTAAAGAAAGTGCTTTACAACAAAAAGGCAGAGATGCTCAGCAAAATAACATAGCTGCTGCAAAATTGGTAGCAGCCTTGGTTAAAAGCAGTTTAGGCCCACGAGGTTTAGACAAAATGCTAGTTGACTCCTTAGGAGATGTTACTATTACAAACGATGGTGCAACCATCTTAAAAGAAATTGATGTTCAACATCCAGCCGCAAAAATGATGGTTGAAATTGCCAAAACTGTTGATAATGAAGTTGGAGATGGAACCACATCTTCGGTAGTTTTTGCAGGTACCCTTTTAGCAAAAGCTGAAGAACTTCTAAAAAAAGACGTTCATGCCTCAGTAATTATTGATGGCTATCAGGCAGCTGCTGAAAAAACTTTAGAAATTTATTCAGAGATGGCAAAGAAAATAAAATCTGATGATAAAGAATCACTTTTGAAAATTGCAACGACTAGCATGCAATCCAAATTGATTTCAGAGGACAGTGACACACTTTCCAAAGTGGTTGTAGATGCTATCTTAAACATTGTCACAAAGAAAGGCGATACTTACTCAGTTGATCTTGATAATATCAAAGTAGAAAAGAAAACAGGGGGCTCAATACAGGATACCCAAATTATCAAAGGAATAGTTCTAGATAAAGAAATTGTTCATAGTGGCATGCCAACCAAAATTGAACATGCAAAAATTGCTCTGGTAAACACTGCACTTGAAATTGAAAAGACTGAAATGAGTGCTGAAATTCGAATTACCGATCCTACACAAATGCAGATGTTCTTAGAAGAAGAAAACAGAATGCTCAAATCAATGGTTGACAAACTTCATGATATTGGTTGCAATGTCTTGATTTGTCAAAAAGGGATTGATGATATTGCACAACATTATCTAGCAAAATTCGGAATTTTAGCTGTACGTCGTGTAAAAGAAAGTGATATGATAAAACTTGGAAAAGCTACAGGTGGACGTGTTTCAGCTAATCTGGATGATCTTTCAGAAAAAGATCTGGGTTCTGCAAATCTAGTTCATCAAAAGAAAGTAGAGTCTGATAAATGGGTTTTTGTTGAAGGTTGCATAAATCCTCAATCTGTAACTTTACTAATCAGAGGTGGTTCTCAAAGAGTAATTGATGAAGTAGATCGTTCTATTCATGATTCTCTTATGGTAGTAAAAGATGTAATTGAAAAACCTGAAATTGTTGCAGGAGGAGGAGCCCCAGAGGCATACGCTGCTTCACAACTCAAAGATTGGGCTGATAACTTTGATGGAAGAGAACAACTTGCAATCAAAAAATATGCCGAAGCTCTAGAAGTTATTCCTCTCACTATAGCCGAAAATGCAGGAATGGATCCTATTGATACTATGGCAAAACTTAGGGCAAAACAAAGTCAAGGAAGAAAATGGACTGGAATTGATGCTAGAAATACAAAGATTGCAGATATGCTAGCCATTGACGTTGTAGAACCAATTGTAGTAAAGGAGCAAATCATAAAATCTGCAACAGAAGCTGCATGCATGCTTCTTAGAATTGATGATGTTATAGCTACTTCAGGCGCACCTGGTGCTTGATCTTTAAGAAATAATTTCCTGAAAACTTAAGCATTTCATTTCATTTGATTTAGTGTGTATAAAATAGGAATAGATCTTGGTGGAACAAAAACTGAAGGAATTTTACTTGATAATTCGTTAAACACCATTGAAAGAAAACGATTACCAACTCCCAAAAATAGTTATCAGGAAATCATAAAGACAATCCAGTATCTTGTAAATGATCTTTCTGGGGAAATTGGAGATTTCACTTTAGGAATTTGCACTCCAGGTGCAATATCTAAAAAAACAGGTTTTCTCAAAAATAGTAACACTCAATGTTTGATTGGAAAACCATTAAAAGAAGATTTAGAAAAAAAGCTAGACAAAAAAATTTCAATTGAAAATGATGCTAATTGTTTTACAATATCTGAGGCAACCATGGGTGTGGCAAAAAATAATTCATTTGTTTTTGGTGTAATTTTGGGAACAGGTGTAGGGGGAGGAATTGTAATTGATGGCAAAATTCATCATGGAAGAACAAACATAGCCGGAGAATGGGGTCATCATACTTTACATCAAAATGGAAAAAAATGTTATTGCGGTAAAAAAGGATGTGTTGAAACATACATCAGTGGACCTGCATTAGAGAAACGATGGGAAGAAATGACAGGAAAAAACCAACTTTTACCTGAAATAGTCAAGGATTATGAGAATTCTAAATTTCTACAATGGCGGCAAGAATTTTTAGATAATTTTGGAACTGGACTTGCAAATGTTGTAGATATACTAGACCCTGATGTTATTGTGCTTGGGGGAGGACTCTCAAATATAGAATTTCTATATTCTGATGGAATCAAAAATGTATATGATAAAGTCTTCAGTGATCTTGTTGATACTCCTATCTTGAAAAATAATCTTGGAGATTCTGCAGGCGTATTTGGGGCTGCCTTACTAAACTAATTTGGACATCCTTTCATCTTGGAGATAAAATAACCACTAGTCATAATTTCAATTTCAACTTCTTCTGGTACTGATTCTGAATGACAAAAATGACATTCTTCTAATGTGACCCTAGATTCTACTTCATCAATAGTTTTTACCCATTTTTTGGCG
>JAQBBT010000065.1:0-2903 GCA_032125915.1 Nitrososphaerota archaeon | reverse complement strand
TGAAACAGTTGGTATTGAAAGATCAACTCCTTCGCTTTTGGAGAGAATGCTAAAATCAACAATTGGATTCTCTGACATTGTTGAGAAAAATAATCACTCTTTACTCATTCAGCAAAAACACGACTATTTTGTTAAAAACTCTATGTTGTCAGACTGTTATTTTTATTTGGGCTATGTCAACAAGGAGAACTTTGTAAAAATCAAGGATTCAATTGAGAAACAACCAGAACTTATTCATATTTTGAAAGTATCTTTTGATGTAGAGGCTGATTCTAACCTGCTCGAAAAACAGGCATGTACTGTTCAAAAATCGGCAAATGATATTTTGGACTCAATTTCAAGGTAATTCTTTGGGCTTTTACTAACCTTTTAAAATAAGTAAATTCTCTGGGTAGTTATGACAGATCAAGCATGTGGATGCGAAGCCGATAGCGGCGATCCCGATTATTCTTGCGACTGTGCAATGCAAGGACATTGCATATGTAGTGCAGATTGCAAATGTTCTACTAGCGTTTGCAAAGAAGCTGTTGGACAAATGTCTTAACAGTAACTTTTAATTTTTATTTTTTATTTTTTATTTTAAGATTAATCTTTGTCTTCAAAACCCCAAGATTTTACAAGTTCTTGTTGAAATTTATCACCTTGTTTTTCTCCAAGGGCAAAGCCACAATTTTTGTGCGTAGGAACAACTATCATTCCGTCAAGCTTAAACTCTACTTCAAACAGGTGGACCTTGGAGCAATCACACATTTCTGAAGTTTTAATGGTTTTTCCTCTATATTTGCTTATTTGAATAACCTTTAACTATCTGTGACGTGCATTTTTTTCAGATTTGAAGATATCTTTAATTTTACCAATTATTTTGAGTTTAGCAATAATTTCATTTTTACTTCCATCTGCACATGCACAATTTCAAGCAGGAGGAGTTGATCATCCAGGTGAATGGTATCCAGGTGAAGGACTCAAGCATGGTGATTTTTTTTCCTACTCTATGTGTCATGTTGACTATAAAGAATGTGCAAATTTTGAAATGGATATTTGGATTAAAGGCGACAAGCAAGATGGAAGTGAATCAAAATGGCTTGCAGAAGTTGTTGTTTATGATGGATTAAAAATAATAAAGGGAGAAATGGAATTAGGTAAACTAGCACCAGAGCCAACAGGAGGAAGTATCGAATTAGGGATATACAGAGGTGCTTTCAAATCTTCAATTGTTTGGCTAACTGCATTTGCAACTGGATATGATGACGGTGGGAAGGAGGGGCCAAAAGCGTTTGCAGACAAGTCTTGGGGAAAAATTGCAAATATTGGGGGTGAGCAAGTAATTCCAACTCGAATTGAAGAGATAACTGTTCCTGGAGGAACTTTTGAAACGATTGTGATTTCTTGGAAGACAGGAGGCAGTACCAGCGAAGTCTGGATTGTAGATGAATTTCCATTTCCTGTAAAAGCTAAAACTTTAACTCACGTTAATACAGGAATTCCACCACCAGAATACACATTTCAATTACTAAAATATGAAGAAAATATACAGAACGATCCTTTTGAAGATGTAATTCCTACAGATAGTCTACTAGCTCAATTAGGCTGTGAGACACATTATGATAAAGTCTCTGTAAAAAAACCTACTCATAATTTTGACTATCAAATCCATGCTTTCTACGGCCCTGAAAATCCAATCCAAGGATGTCCAATGGAAATTCAAATCAATTTCCTCAGTAAATTTTTGGAAACGGAATTTCTAAATCAAGTTCAATATGATTTTCTAGTAGTTGATGAAAATCTAAAACCTTTAAGATCACTTGCTCAAGAAGATAACAAAAAGTTTCTATATTCTCCATCCGGGCAAGCCCAACTTGATTTCATAGTAAGCGAAGAACCGGGAATAGCCCACTATGTGATTTGGATTTATGGCCTTGCACCAGATGGACTTGTACCGTCTTCCTCCATCGACTACATGGAATTAGACATCCAAGTTTCTCCAAGAAAGGGAGAAGTCATTACTGATACTGCTGCTATCCCTGAGTGGATTAAAAATAACGCAGGATGGTGGGCAAATGGCGATATTGATGATAACTCCTTTGTCCAAGGAATTCAATTCCTAATCAAAGAAGGAATTATGAAGATTCCTCCAACTACTCAAGGTCCTGGTTCTGGTGGAAATGAAATTCCGGCATGGATTAAGACTAATGCTGGGTGGTGGGCAGAAGGTGCCATTAGTGATTCAGACTTTGTCCAAGGAATTCAATTCCTAATCAAAGAAGGAATCATGAAAATTACTTCATAGTTGAAATTTTTTTTCACATGAACACTCAAATTGATTAAATTAGATATTTTTGCAGGATAGTTGATTTAAAATGGCAGGTTTTATTATTCACCCAAAACGTCATCTTCAAAAATTAATCAATCAAGGTGAATACATTGAGGCAATTGAATATGCAAAAAGTATAGAGAAAAAATTTGAAAGTGATTCTGATTTTTGGTTTATTTTTGGAGGTGTCTACTTTATTCTTGATGATGCAAAAAAAGCACTTCCATACTTTGAAAAATCTCTGGCCTTAAAAGATGACGATGTTGAAACTTTGATTATTAAAACAAATGCACATCTCTTCTTAGAGCAAAAAGATGAAGCAATCCAATGCTGTAAAAGAATTATTCAAATTGAGCCTGATAATTATGAGGCTCACGGATTATTGGAAAAATTAGAACATATCTAAGATAGATTATTGTTATTTACTTTTCAACTCGTACACATTTTCAAGTAACCAATCACAAAACTTTGTAACCTTTTCATCAAATTCCGTCCAAATGTGAACTGAATGTGGAAGGATGTCTATCTTCCAATCTTTTGTAAATACTCTTACTCCTTCTTTATCTTCATACATGTAAGCGTCTTCAATTTG
>JAQBBT010000064.1:0-8206 GCA_032125915.1 Nitrososphaerota archaeon | reverse complement strand
TCATGCAATTAATGTATTATCTAGGTTTTCTAGTCTTTGTAGTATTTTAGAAGTTTGTAAATATGCACAAGATGATATTACTAAAAGGGATCTTTCTTTAGACGACTTTCAAGAAATATTCTTAGATGACATGGTTACAGGATTACATGATCTTAAATCATTAGGTTCCTCATTTGAAGGGGCAAATACTCTAATGTATCTAATTAACGGAAGCGTAAAAGGAATTGATGGATACATAAAAAGATTAATTGATGAAATTCGTTCCACATTAAAGAAAAATGATCTAAAAGCAAGCAGAACAAAAATTGCAATATCTTGGACTCTTGATCAACATGCAATGCGAGGGGATAAAATTGAAATGTTACAAAATCTAACTTCTAGATTACGTGATTATATTGGAGACGTTGAAGCTTATGAAGATTCTCATTTAGATCTATTTCACAGTGACAAAACTACAATCGTGGTAGCTTGTTCAAAATTAGATTTTGAAAATATTGAAAAAAATAAAAAAGACGCTAATCTTATTATTGTAAAAGCAAATCCTTTATGTGAAACTATTCAATAAGAGTATAAATTAGCTAATCAATTAACATGTTTGAAATGTCTAATGAAAATAATTTAGATGAAATTCCTGTTGAGGTAATATCTGAAGATGAGACTAATACAAAAAATGAGTCCATAGAAAATAATGATGACAATCTTTCCTTTGAAGAATTAAAAAATCTTCTTGAAAAAGAAAAAGAAAAATCACAAGATCTAGAAAATAAATTAAAACATGTATTAGCTGATTTTCAAAATTTAAATAAAAAAACACGATTAGAAATTGAAAATGGTATAAACACGAAATTATCTCAGTTTATGATAGAATTTCTTAAAATTTACGATGATTTTGTTAGAGCAAAAGAAGTTTTTTCAAACAATGAAGAAAACATCAAAGGATTAGATTCTATTCTAAAAAACATGGATTCGTTACTTGAAAAGAATAGCATAATTCCCATTGATGCTTTAGGAGAAATTTTTGATCCTAATTTACATGAGGCAATTTCGATAATCACTGATCCCAAGCTTGATGACAATACAATCACAAAAGAAATCAGGAAGGGATATATTTCTCATAGCAAAATTATTAGACCAGCGCTGGTAGAAATTTCAAAAAAAGAAGGTAAAAATTAAGATGACTAAAATAATAGGAATTGATTTAGGGACTAGTAAGTCTGCTGCTGCAGTAATTATGGGTGGAAAACCAACAATTATTCCCGCAGCCGAGGGTGCTACAGTTGGTGGCAAAGCATTTCCATCAGTAGTAGCCTTTACAAAAGATGGTGACCTCCTAGTTGGTGAACCTGCTAGAAGGCAAGCAGTAACTAATCCTGATAGTACTATATTTGCAGCCAAAAGAAAAATGGGTAGTGAACACGTTTTTAAAATTCAAGGCAAAGAGTACAAACCACAACAAATCTCTGCTTACATTCTTCAGAAAATAAAAAAAGATGCAGAATCTTTTGTTGGTGAATCTGTAGAAAAAGCTGTAATTACTGTTCCTGCATATTTTGATGATAACCAGAGACAAGCCACTAAGGATGCTGGTACCATTGCTGGTTTAGATGTAGTTAGAATAATCAATGAACCCACAGCTGCATCATTAGCTTTTGGTTTAGACAAAACTAAAGAAGATATGAAAATTCTTGTCTTTGATTTTGGTGGAGGTACTTTAGATGTTACTGTTATGGAAATGGGTGGTGGAGTGTTTGAAGTAATGAGCACTTCTGGTGATACTCAATTAGGTGGAACTGATATGGATAAAGTTGTAATTGATTATGTTCTTGATGAATTTAAGAAAAAAGAGGGCTTGGATCTTTCACAAGACAGTACTGCAATGACCCGAATTAGAGAAGCAGCAGAAAAAGCAAAGATTGAACTTTCAACGGTTATGGAAACTGACATCAATCTTCCCTTTATCGCACAAGATCCTTCATCAGGTGCTAAAAATCTTGAACTAAGAATGACAAGAGCTAAACTAGATGAATTAATTAGACCTATTATCGAACGGTGTAGACCTTCTATAGAGAAATCTCTTGAAGATGCCAAATTAGGCAAATCAGATATTGACAAAATTGTAATGGTTGGAGGCCCTACACGAATTCCATTAGTAAAAAAATTTGTTAGCGAAATAATTGGAAAAGAAGCTGCATCTGGAGTAGATCCAATGGAAGCAGTTGCGATGGGTGCTGCTATTCAAGCTGGCATAATTGCAGGAGATGTGACTAGTGACATTGTATTATTAGATGTAACTCCGTTAACTCTAGGAATTGAAACTATGGGGGGAGTTAGAGAGCCTCTTATCGAGCGAAACACCACAATTCCAACTTCAAAAGGGAAAGTATTCACCACAGCAGCAGATAATCAGACAGCAGTTACAATTCACGTTGTCCAAGGAGAACGACCGATGGCCAATGATAATGTCTCGTTAGGTAGCTTTAATCTAACTGGATTACCTCCAGCCCCAAGAGGTATACCTCAAATTGAAGTGAAATTTGACATTGATGCTAATGGAATAATCAATGTGACTGCAAAAGATCTTGGAACTCAAAAAATAGCCACAATTACAATTGAGTCTAACACAAAACTATCTAAAGATGAAATTGAAAAACTTAAAGAGGATGCAGAAAAATTCTCTAAAGAAGACAAAAAGAAAAAAGAAAAAATTGATCTTAAAAATGAAGCTGAAAGTTTCATTTACACCACAGAAAAATTAGTTAATCATGATCTTAAAGACAAAATTACACAAGAACAAGGGATCAAAGTAACTGATGCTGTAAAAGAAGTAAAAGAAGTATTAGATAAAGAAATAGATGAACTCAAACCAAAACTGGAGGCATTAAAATCAACGGTAAATGAAATTACTACCGAACTTTACAAAAATGTCACACCTCCTCCAGGTCCAGAACAGCAAACAGGAGAAGGACAAACAACAAGTGAACAAAATTCTGAATCATCTTCAACAGGTGAAGGACAACAAGAGCAAACAACAAGTGAACAAAATTCTGAATCATCTTCAACAGATGAAACAAAAAATAAATAATTCTTCTAAATTGATCGTTTATACAACAATAATAGTTAAAGAATAATTCATGACTGCAAAACGAGATTATTATGAGGTTTTAGGAATTTCAAAAACTACCCCTATTAACGAAATTAAATCACAATATCGAAAATTAGCTTTAAAATTTCATCCTGATCGAAATAAATCTAAAGATGCAGGAGAACATTTTAAAGAAATTTCTGAGGCATATGCTGTAATTTCCGATCCTGAAAAAAGATCGATTTACGATCAACATGGCCATGCAGGTGTAGACGGTAGATATAGTACAGATGATATTTTCCAAGGTGCCAGTGCTAATTTTAGTGATATTTTTGGGCGTTCTGGAGGCGGATTTGATTCTATTTTTGAGTCAATATTTGGTAGAGGAGGAGGTTTTGGAGCACAACAACAAAGAGGTTCAGATTATCTTTACGAGACTTCTATTACCTTAGAGGATGTTCTTTCTGGCAAAAAAATGAAAGTTGAATTGGAAAAAAATATTGAATGTAATACTTGTAATGGTTCTGGTTGTAAACCTGGAACTAACCCAAAAACATGCAATAGTTGCAATGGGCATGGTCAAGTTCGTCAAAGCAAAAACATGGGTTTTGCTTCTTTTGTAACAGTTGTACCATGCTCCTCATGTCGTGGAAAAGGATCAATAATCGAAACACCTTGCATTGAATGTAAAGGAACAGGTAAGAAACGAGGAACTAAAAAAATAGAATTTGATATTCCTCCAGGTATTGATAATGGAGATTATACAATTCCCAATGAGGGTGATGAGATCCCTGGTGGTATTAATGGAGATCTAATTGTTAGAATTCGTGTACAATCTCATCAGAATTTTAAGAGAGATGGAGCTGATATTTTTTATGATCAGAATGTATCTATGATTGACGGTGCTCTTGGTCGGGAGATGACTGTACCAATTTTGAATGGAACTGAAAAAATAAAAATTGATTCAGGCTGTCAACCAAATACTATCATTAAACTCAAAGGAAAGGGATTACCACGAATGAATTCTAGAGGACGAGGAGATCAGTATGTAAGGATAATAGTAAATATCCCAAAAAAACTCAGCAAACATCAAAAAAATCTTTTAGAAGAGTTTCAAAAATCACTTGAATAGTTGGTAATCAAATTGAAAATTGCTTTAGATATTGATGGAGTAATAGCAGATGTTATCGAATCTTGGTTAAGCTATAACAACAAAATAAGATCTCCAATCTCCAAAGAAGAAATTACCAGTTGGGATTTTTGGAAAAAATTTAACATAAACAGATACGACTTTTACAAAGAATTAACCATGTGTTGGAAAAATTGGAATACTCTTCCTCCAATGGAGCCTAATTTGTCTCAAATTACTCAAAATTTATCAGAATATGGTCAAGTTGATATAGTTACAGCCAGGGAACTATCAACTGATAATTTTGTGAAAAATTGGCTTAAACTTCATGGTGTGGTTTATGAAAATTATGTTTCTGTGATAGATGGTACCATGAAAGCAGATTTGAATTACGATCTTTTTATAGATGATTCTCCACTTAATGCCGAGAAATTTTTAAAAAATAAGAAAAACTTCTTTCTTTATTCTCAACCTTGGAATAGACATATTTCTAAAGGAGTTCAAAGAATTTTCTCACTTTCGGATGCTGTTAATCAATTGAGTTCAAAAATTTAATCAGGTTTCCTTGATAAAATTTCTGATGATTACTTGATGACCTTTTCTGATATGTAATGAATGTCTAGACTTCAATATTTCTTTAATTTTATCACTATCATAGTATTTTATATTATATCGACCTAGCATTTTTTTGCAATTATTACAATAAATTTCTCTAAATTCCATTTAATCACAGCAGGTTATTGAAACACATTTTAAAAAACAGGGTAATAAAGAAACTTATTCTAGATTTTTAAGTGTCAAATTGCGGGAGTCACCCAGCCTGGTCAACGGTGTAAGGTTCAGATCCTTATCTTCTAGGAGTTCGTGGGTTCAAATCCCACTTCCCGCATACAAATATCACTGCGTATTTTCTAAAATTTTCTTGATACTCTTCAAAAGAAGATTATTTACCATTTCTCCAGGTGCATTTCCTCTTAGTTCTTTCATGGCAATCCCCATTAGAGGACTAATGGCCCTTTCTCTTTGATTAAGAATAATTTCTTCATTTTCATTGATTATCTTCTCAATAATTTTTTCTAATTTAGCCTCATCAACTGTCTCAATTGAGGTATTTTTTATGGCCTCTTCAATAGTTCTTGATTCTCCCTTCATTATATCTTCAAAAATTATGTCAATTGATTCTTTGGTTATTTTTCCACTTTCTAAAAATTCAAATGATTTTGTAATTTCTTCATTTTTTAGTAATTTTGAATTCAACCCACTTCTTTCTAATTTAGTTATAGAAGAACAAAGAATTGAAGCAATAAAAGTTGGATTAATTGATATTTTTTTAACAATTTTTTCAAACAAGTCAATATACTGTGAATCAAAAATTTGTTCAGCTAACTGTTGATTTAAGTTATATTTTTTTTGAATCTCAGCAATTGATTCGTCCCATAATTTTGGGATATTGTTTTCTGCAATTTCTAATTCATTTTTGGTTACAATAATTGGTGGGATATCTGTTTCAGGATACATTCTAGAAGCGCCTGGACGTGGTCTTAGAAATATCGTTTCACCGTTTGGAGTAGCTAGTCTAGTTTCTGCAGGAACTCCTTTAGCTGCTTGATTGATTCTATTAATTATTGAGTCCATTGCAAAATTTATTTTTGATGAAGGTGCTGCAATAATCAAAAAAGCATCTGTTTTACTAATTTTTAGCAAATTCTTTACTATAACAATATCCTTTTCTTCTATTCCATAATTTGGTAACTCATCTGAGTGAAAAACTCCTCCAATTCCATAAAACTTTACTATTTGACCAATTTCTTTTCCTAATCTAATTCCTTCATATGGAGAAAATCCAAACATCCCAGCAAAATTTTGTATTTTTATTACCTTGATTACATAATTATCTTTCAAAGCTTTTTGAATTATTTTTGATTGACAATCTTTCCAATCAGTTGTTATCTCAAAAATATCATTTTTTGATACTCCATCAAAATTTGAATTTTGTAATTTTTCTGCAATTTTGACCAATCCATGTTGTCTTTTAGCCTCAAATTCTACTATTTTTTCTAATTGGTCTAGTTGCTGAACCCCTTTTACCTCAACTACGGCACCTCCATTTTTTACTGAGACATTTACATCTTGACGGATTGAACCAATTCCTCTTGTAACTTTTTTAGTACTTCTTAATAGCTTGCCAAGAGATAATGCAATTTTTTTAATTTTTAATGGTTTACCTTCAACAGGATCTAATGCTATCTCAACAAGAGGTACTCCAAGACGGTCAAGACTATATTCTCTTATGGATCCCTTATCTCCAAGAAGCTTTGCAGCATCCTCTTCTAGACAAATTGATTGTACACCAATTTTTTCACCATCAACCTCAATAAATCCACCTTGTGAAATTAACATAGTTCGCTGGAAGCCTGTAGTGTTTGACCCATCAATTACAGTTTTTCTCATTGGATATATCTCACTAAAAATATTTGATTTTAGAGAAGAAGATATAATCAAAGCAAGCTCTTTTGCATCTCTATCTAAATTATGTGGAGGCTCTTCATCTTTTTCTACAAGACAACTACTTTGAGGATTTGCATAATATATTATTGTCTTTGATTTTGATTTTTCAAATAGAGCTGCAGGATCATATTCTCCTAGTTCACTTTTTACTGCACGTAAGTTTCTTTGAAATTTATTAGTATATTCATCAGATTCAATTGGCGGACAATTACAAAATAATTTTTTGTTAGTAGCTAATTGCTGATGAATTTCCAATCCGACCTTTAATCCTACATCTTCAATGATAAATTCAGACAATTCTTAACACACTCATATTTCAATAAGATATCTCAGAGGCAATATTCTCTAGCATAGTTTTTTTAATATCATTAGTATCTCTTGAATTCCCCAGTGCCCACATTGCTTTGACCAATGCTACTTCTGGAATCATATTCTCCAAGGGAATTATGCCTAAATCAAGTAAATCTCGTCCACTTTCATATACTGTCATGCGTATTCTACCATCTATGCACTGTGAAGTCATTCCTAGAAAAATATCCTTTTCATGTGCTTTTTTTACAGTATCGTACATAGTTTTTCCAATATGGCCCAGCCCTGTTCCCTCAAAGATTATTGCTCTATAACCCATTTCAATAATTTTGTCCAAGAGATTTGGATCATATCCTGGATAATATTTTACTAAAGCAACTTTGGTATCAAGATTAGGTTTTGGCTGGAATTCTTTTACTTTAAAAAAACTCTCTTTAGTATTTCTCTGAATTTTGTTGTTGATGATAATATATGCTGGGTAATCTCCAATGGTTTGAAATGCATTTCTTTTACTTGTATGACTTTTTCTTACTCTAGTACCAAAATGACATGCAATAGTTTCATCACTCTCATCTTGATGCATTATAATATAGACTCCATTAGTTTTACATTCTACTAGAAATTTAGTAGCACCAATAAGATTTAGAGCAGCATCTGAAGATGCACGGTCTGAAGATCTTTGTGATCCAACAAGTGCAATGGGTATAGAATATCCTGCTAATGCAAAGGAGAGAAACGCTGAAGTGTAATGCATTGTATCTGTTCCATGCGCAATAATAATTCCTGAATAATCAGAATTAGAATATTCAATTAGTTTTTTTGAAATTTTTAACCAATGATCTGGCATAATATTTTCTGAATATTCCGAAAATAATACTTCGGTATCTATATTGGCAATTTCTGCTAGTTCAGGTACAGAAGAATTCAATTCCTCAGCAGTCAAAATTGGTGTAACAGCGCCTGTCCGATAATCAATTTTACTGGCTATAGTTCCACCGGTAGACAAAAGAAGTATTTTGGGCAGAGAAGGATTTTTTTCCAAATTATGGTTTTTTTCTATGATTTTTTCAGGTGTTGATAATTCTTCAATTTTTTTTATTTTATCTATTTCTAATCCAATATTGTATCCACTATTCAATTTGAGAACAATGTGTTTATCATCACTATGTTCATATCTA
>JAQBBT010000063.1:0-10772 GCA_032125915.1 Nitrososphaerota archaeon | reverse complement strand
AGAATCAGAGGATAACGACCATGACTTTGACGACAGACTAGAACATTTTTGTGAAATGACTGATGCAGAAAAAGAACAATTATTCATTGATCATCCAAGACTTGCTCAATTTGAGGAACGTCTAACAAACTATTGTGATCTAGATGAAATGGAACGTGAAGATTTAATCGAAGAATTCATTGAAGAACATTTTGCAGACTATAAAGAGCAAGATGATTGGGATATGGATGATATCTTAGATAGATATTGTGAAATGACTGAAGAAGACCAAGCAGCATTTCTAGAAAAATATCCAATGGCCTCTGATCATCAAGACAAAATGGTAGAGTATTGTACCTTAGATGAATCTGAACGAGAAGCTTTCATTGAAGAACACAAAGATGAGTATGGACGAGTTCATGATTATGACATAAAAGCAAAGCTAGATGGATTCTGTGAAATGTCTCCAGAAGAACTAGCAGTTTTTGTAGAAGAACATGGTAAAGGTGAAGACCATCTTACTGACATGAAAGAATATTGTACTTTAGACAATCTAGGACGAGATGCTTTCATTGAAGAACACAAAGACGAGTTTACACAAGTTCATGATTATGATATGCGAGCAAATCTAGATGGATTCTGTGAAATGTCTGCAGAAGACCAAACAGCATTTCTAGAAAAATACCCAATGGCTTCTGATCATAAAGACAAAATGACAGAGTATTGTTCACTAGATGAATCTGAACGAGAATCTTTCATTGAAAATCATAAAGATACCATGAAAGGCGAAATGTCTGAGCACAAAAACATCATGAAAGGCGAAATGTCTATGCACAAAGATACCATGAAAGGCGAAATGTGTGAAAACGAAGATGGTATGGAATGCAAAATGTCTGATCATAAAGACTCTATGACTTCTGATCAAAAGTCTCACCTGGTCCTTAAAGCAAGTACTCTAACTAATGAGCAAAAAAATGACGTAAGAGCAATGCATTCAGAACTAAGAGATATGAAACATTCTTTGCGTGACAAATCAGTTGATGATGATACCAAACAAGATATCCGAGATCAATTCATGGAAAAGGCAAAAGAATTTTCAATGACATGGCTTTCCCCACGACATCAAGTAGCAGCAGGAATTGATGCACAAATGGTAGAATGCCGTGAAGGATTTACACTGGTAATGAAAACGTCAAATACATCTCCACTATGTGTCAAAGAAACAACAGCCGAGAAACTAATTGAAAGAGGAATTGCAATTACTGCAATCTAATTTTTCTTTTTTATTTTTAAATAAATTTAATAAGAATTTCTAACCGATCAGAAAATAAATTTTAAATATGCAAAAAATTGTCTTAAAAAAAAATTACAATTAGCCAACTTTATTAAAAATGAAGTTCATAATTTTATTGGGCTTGGGGGAGTACGTGATATGAAATCATCTTCATTTCGAACTTGGCCAATTATTAATTTAAAATCTCAATCATTGGAGATGGTAAAATGATAAGTAAAAAGGACATAAGACACATGCCATTTACCTTCATAATTGCTCCAATACTTTTGATCTCCTTAACATTTGTTATTTTGATAACCTATGATGAATTGATTGAAGAAAAAGAACTCATCGTTAGTCTTTCATGTCCAGAATTAAAAGAATACACACAAAATCAAATAGTTGAATCCAAACTATACTTCGGACATGATGTCTTTCTCAGTTATGCCGAAGAGCTGTATTACGGTGTATGCTAGATATCAATAGTTAAGAAATTTTTACAAAAATAAACCAAAATTAGGCTTAAAATAAAAAATTTATTGATTAAAAAATGGAGTGGAATTATCCACGTCCAATTGCAGCATATTTTCCTTGACGGCTTCTAATAAAAAACGTCCCAGCAACTCCGCCAAATATTCCAGTAGACAAAATTAAAGCACCTAAAACACCATCAGCTGCAAACATTGGTGTCCCAGATCCAGCTTTTGGATTGTCATTTGCAATGGTGACTCTATCTTGAGCTAATTGTAGATAGTCATCAAGACCAGTTTGTCCATCAGTTGTTAGATACTGTGCAAACGCAACGCTACTAACAGAAGGCAATATCAAAATACTAAACATTACTCCTGTTACAATTGCTATTTTTTTTCCAGTCATTAAATTAATTACGTGAATTTTGAATAAAGGCTTTGATGAAATTTGAATTTTACCTAAAAATTTTTGAAATTAAATTATGCCAACTGTTTTTGTTTTGATTGTCTGATTGATTTTATGAAAAAGAATGCAGCCAACCCGCCAAAAATAATTGCAATTATGATAAAGGTAATTGCTAAATCTCCAAAATCAAATATTGGGGTTCCAGATCCTGAAGCAGGATTAGCTTCAGATGCCTCAATACTTCTTTTTTGAATCTCTAGGGCCTCTTCTAATGTATAACCCAATGATGGTTCAGGTGCCAACTCTGCAGATGGTGCAGCGGCAAGTGACTCATCTCCTATTTTTGAAGCAACATCTTCGGCACTTGACTCTTCAACAGCTGCCTGAAAACCTCCATCCATGTCCTGAGGACTAGTTTGTTGTTCTTTACCTGATTCAAATTCGTCAGGAACACTGGTATTTTGTTGCAACATAGATAGTGACATCAATCCTGAAAGACCTGCTACAATTCCCAGTCCTGCAATTTTGTAAATGTGCTTAAATGAGCGAACAAGTAATTTGCTTTCTTTAGTTTTTTCAGAGTATTTTGGAGGAACTATTACCATGCTAAATTTAGATGCAGAATAAAATTTCATATCCTGAGATTTTGAGTTTTTTTCTATTTTTGTGACCTTTACCACGCCTAAATCTTGTAATTTGATTATGTGATATTTTACTAACTGCAAAGAAATTCCAGTTTTCTCTGCAATCTGAAGTGCAGTCAACTCTTCATTAAACAACAATTGTAAGATTGTTCTACTAGAATCATTTGTTAGCAACTCACCAAATGATTTTATCTTATCATCATCTGTTGCCATAATTTTGATTTTTTCTGTAATCTCATCTTCATTTTTACTCTCTTCAGACATTGGAATTCTTATTGTCACCCTTGAGTATATGTAAATTGTTTGGTAAAATTACAATTTCACTTAACCTTTTAACCCCATAGGACAAATAGTAGTAACTGTCAAAAGGCAGTTTTGAAAAAACAAGATAAAAAAAGATGATAAAAATGAATTCCCAAATAATCCTTCCAATTGCAGTGATTGTAGCAGTTATTGCAACTGCAGGAATAATGTTTGCAATTGGTTTTGATAAACAACCAGAAGTTACAACCGAACCTTCTCTTCCTGAAATAATTTACGTTGATAGAACGGTCTCCGACTTGTTTAAAGGAACACAAGAGATTAGAAAGATTTCCTCAGAATCTGAACTCAAAGATATTTTAGATGCATCTAGCATTTTTGAGGGTAATTATTATGATGATAGAGTTTTCAGATCAGATGGTTTTATGGGTGCAGTAGAAGAAACAATGGCACTTTCAGAACGTGCTCCAATGCCAGAACCAATGCCGGCAATGGATATGGATGCATCAAAAGCACAATCAGGATCTAATGAGATTGATTATTCAACAACTAATGTTCAAGTAGAAAATGTAGATGAGCCAGACTATCTGAAAAATGATGCAAAATATGTTTACATTGTTTCTCAAAACACTCTTTCAATAATTGATGCTTATCCTGCTGAATCTGCAGAGTTGGTACTCAAAATTGCATTAGATATTGAATCACAGTATATTCAAAACATGTTCTTAAATGATAATCGTTTAGTAATATTTTACAATGGGCAAAGTCAAGATGAAATAATTCCACAATTTGACTTTGTACCAAGACCATCGTACAATCCTGTAACACATGCATTGATAGTTGATGTGACAGACAAAGAAAAACCAGAAATCCTCAAAGACTATACAATTGATGGCCATTTTAGAGACGCAAGAATGATTGGAGATTATGCTTACTTTGTAACAAACAGCAACATTGACTATCAGTATCCTAGATTGCCAATAATTATGGAGAGATCCGAACCAGTAATGATTCCTGATGCATTTTACTTTGATAATGTGGAGAGATTCTCCAACTTTAACACTTTAACTGCAATCGATATTTTTGGTGATACCATAAACTCTGAAACTTTTCTTATGGGATACAGCGGAACAATCTATGTCTCTGAGAACAACTTTTACTTGACTTACCAGCAAAACCTTCCTTATGGATTTTATGAAAACTCATCTCGAGACAGATTCTTTGATGTTGTAGTGCCACTATTACCAGAAGACATTCAAGACAAAATAGAAACAATCCAAAACGATTCATCCCTTAATTCTGCTAGACAGTGGAGTGAAATCTCTGAGGTAATGCAAGATTCCTACAATCAGATGAGTCAGAGCCAAAAAGAGAGGTTATTTGATAATATTCGTGAGGCTCTTACTGAATATGATGCTAGAATCCAAGAAGAATCTCGAAAGACCATAATTCATAAAATTTCAATTGAAGAGGGGAACCTAGAGTATATTGCAAAGGGTTCAGTTCCAGGAAGACTTCTAAACCAGTTTTCAATGGATGAGCACGATGACAGGTTTAGAGTTGCAACTACTGTAGAGTACTATACACAATACAAGGGAACAGTTCGTTCTAATGCAGTCTATGTTTTAGATGAAAACCTCAAGATTGTAGGTGGACTAGATGAGATTGCACCCGACGAGAGTATCTTTTCCGCAAGATTCATGGGAGATAGATTATACTTGGTAACTTTTCAACAAATTGATCCATTCTTTGTAATTGATTTGTCCTCAGATACTCCAAAGATTCTGGGCGAACTCAAGATTCCCGGATTCTCAAATTATCTGCATCCATATGATGAGGATTATGTAATTGGTGTTGGACGTGACACCAAAGAAGTTGGAAGTGGTCGAGTTCAACAACTTGGAGTCAAGGTTGCACTCTTTGATGTATCAGACGTTAGTGATCCCAAAGTGATTGATGATTTTGTAATTGGAGATTCCTCAACTCATTCTGAGGCACTAAATGACCACAAGGCATTTTTCTTTGACAAGGAAAAAAATATTTTATCTATTCCAATTAGTAGTGATGTAAATTCTTTAGATGGAATATCTGATGCGAAGATGATTGCACCTGACTGGAATCGCTGGAATGGATTTTACATATTTGGATTGGATGCAAAAGATGGTATTAATCTCAAAGGAACTGTAACTCATACTGAAAATGATTCAAGGTTCTACGGTATGGGACATTCAAGGACATTTTACATTGAAGAGGTATTGTATACTGCATCAGATTTGTATCTAAAGATGAATTCTATCAATAACCTGGAAGATATTAATTCAATAAAATTAGAAAATACTGGTAAATTTATTGAATATCTAGAAGACTAGAACTATCTTAGCGATTTTGAATCAGATTTACAGAAATGACAGTTTGGTGTTTCTGTCTTTCTGCCACAAGTATTGCACCTGCTCGGCTCTCCAAAATAGCTTGTTTTACTTGTACTTCGAATTAGTTTTATCATAACAAATGCCATAATTGCAATTATTACAACAGCGATGTAAATTCCAAGTGCCATAACATGCTAGTACTCTAACCACTATTGAAACCTTCGTTAATTATCTGGAAAATTTAAAATAAAAACTCAAGTCAAACACGACTACCGGGCGATAGTGGGCAGACCTGAGTTAATTATTAATATCAAAATATTCAATTTAAGGGCATTGATCTGTAACAAGATCTTATAACATGTCTGTGGCTGAAATTACTGTTTGTGTCATGAAGAGTCATACATGTTATTATATCAAAATATTTGATTGCTAAATTATGTCAAGTTGCAAATGTAAATTTTGTAAATGTATAAATGAACTCACTTCTGAGCGACATTCAATGGAAGATGAATACTAGTGTCTGAAGAAAGTGATAGACCAGAGTGGGAATGGATAAAACGCAAAAAATAACTTTTAAAAATATTTAAAATTAAATTACTTTCATCTGTTTTTACCAAATGCACCTTGATGATCAGTAATGCAACAAGTACATTGTTTAGTATAACATTCATCTACTTTTTCGTGACCGCAAGAACCGCAATGACAATAAGGATCATCTGTCATGTTTGATTGATCTTCTTTACAATACTTAATCTAATTACTTGATTTTCTTTTTTGATAATACTGTAATTACTTTTAGAGGAGGCCAGATAATTTATCATCATGACTTCAATGGACAGGGCAGGAATTGTAATTGCTATTACTGTAGTTGCAGTAGCTTTGGGATTTACATCTATTTCAGGTCTTGGGACATCTGAGATTACCCCCATGATTGAGAAAACCACTATTCAGCTAAAAGAAACAGGTCAGGAGATCAAAGAGTCAGGCTCTGAGGTACTTGAGAAGGTAAAAGAGACTTCAAAACAGGTAACCGAAAAAACAAAAGAAATTGGAGAAATCTCAAAGGAACTTGCTGCGTCTAAATTACCCTCAAGACTCGTGTCTATTCCCGCTGGAACTACTATTCCTGGATGCGACAAAGCAGACTTGTGTTATGATCCACCATCGTTGATAATCTTTACCAGCGGTGAGATTATTTGGAGAAATGACGATACATCATCACACACTGTTACTAGTGGAAATATCATTGAAGGACCAGATGGAATCTTTGATAGTGGACTGATAAAAGCTGGCGAAACTTTCTCATTCAAATTTGAGAAAGCTGGTCAATACAATTACTTTTGCATGATTCATCCTTGGGCCAATGCATCAGTTACTGTAAAGTAAATTTAAAAAATTATAATTTTTATTAAATTAAAATCTACACAAAATTTAAAATCAAAATGTGTCAGATTAATTTAATTCTAAAGTTACACACTTTTCAATTTCAATGTTACACACTTCAATTTCAATGTTACACAAAATAATGTAAAACAAAATATGTTGTGAAATAAAAAAATATTTTTAGCTTTACTGATAATCTTTTAGCTAAATGTTAAGAATGAACTTATGTAGAAAATTCACCAATACAATTTATGAGTCAAGTCTTCATTGAAAAAAATCCAGAGTATTCAAACGGAAAAATTTTCATCAAAGATTCTACATTAAGATGTAGTCTTTGCAGAGCTTTGTTTCCAATTGAATACGATGAATGTCCAAGCTGTCACATGTTAAAATAACTTGTGACAGAAAAAAATGATTATAGTTCTATAGTAGAACCTTCATTTAATGAATAATGATTCGTATGATTTTCTCCATGTACATCATACCAGCTAATTTTTAATGCAACCTTTCTTCTCATTGCACTTTCAATTTCTATGGTATGTGCCATCTTTATTCTCTCACTTAGTTGTTCTTCATTCATAGTAACTAATTACAAACTTTCAAGTTATCTACTGGTGTGAAAATTAATTTTTGATCGCTTGAAGTGTTTTGACACTTATAATGAAATTTAGAATAAAAAAATTGAAAAGAGGACTTTATCCTACTTTCTCAATTTCAATGCCATTTTCACAGCTAGACCCCAGGAGCCAATTGTGAACAATACTGAAAATACTCCACTAGTGAGTATTTGCGGTACTTGTTCTAGGAGGCACTTCCTTGGTGGACCATTGCTGCAACTATAGGTAAGGCAAGCAAACCTATCACTTCGAGTTTTCTTTTATTCTCGGAGATTTGTTGTTGTACATTTATGGTACTCATGTTTTATCAATCTCTTGGATGCTACTGAGTTATTTAGAATGGATCTGACTTTATGACAACAGTTTGTTCAGAAATTGAATTGTACCATTAATACGATAGTTCAGAAATGGAACTGGCGAGCCTGGGATTTCAAATTAAAAAAATAATTTTATTAAGAAATTTCTAATGAACACTTGTCTGAACAAATACGCCTATTGAACACATCTTCGTACTCTATACCACAATGAACACATTTTCTAAATGACATAACTACAATACACATTCTTTGTATTTAAAACAGAAATCTGTTAAATTATTTTACTCTGGATTTTTTCTTTGAAATATTTGGGCATGTTTCTACTCCTTCTTTTTTACATGTGCTTTGAATAAACCTATTAAAATCATCTTCATCAAATAACTGCCATCCCATCTTGTGAATGTCAAGGTCAAAGGACCTGTAGTCTTCCATAATATCTCCAAACCACGCACGATAAAGATCCTCTTCTTGTTGAGCCTGTTCGTGATTATTAAAAAACTTGAGTTCAATCCAATCGATATTTCCATTTGTTCTAGCTGAAAAATCACAATAAGGTGCATCTGTTAGATATTGTTTCATCTCATCAAGTCGTGTGACAAAATCTTTGGGGGATGTAAATTTCACTGTAATTAGCCGTAAAATCGGCATGTTAACCTGCTTAAGATCAACCATTGTTGTATAGCCATGAATGATTCCAAGTTTTTCTAATCTTGCAATTCTTTTTCCTACACCACGTTCAGACATTTCAGTTCCCAGGCCTTCAAGCTTTTTGACTATGGTTCTAGTAGAATCACGTGCGTTTGCAATGAGTAGATTTAGGAGTTGCCTATCTATTGCATCTATTTTGATCTCTTTTTTCTGCTCAATTATAGGCTCGGCCATAGTCATTTGAAGTCAAATAGTATCTCCTGATGCAATGATAGCCTCAGGTGTTCAAATATTGAACTAAACTGGTAAAAAAAATTCAGATTCTGAACTAGAATTTACCAAAAAGTAAGCCAGATGCTAAATAACTTCACTACTTGGTTTTGTTTGATAAAAAATGAGTATACAAGAAATACAAGAAAAAGAAATTCTAAAGGAATATTATTCGTTTCTTTATGACCTTGCTTCAAAGAAAAACTATCTTCATGCATCACAATTAACAGATGAGGAAAAGCAATACTGTGATAAGCTACTATCTAACTGTAAAGCAAAACTCCCATCAAATGAATCGTATCTACCGTTGATGAAAAATATATTGCGTAGCCACTATAGTTCAACTAGTGGTTAAGAAGAATTTTTAAAATTTAACTGGAACTTAAGACCAAATCCTACTTGAGGTATCTTGGTGACAGTTCCAATTGGTTATGGTGGGGCAAATTAGTATTTAGGGTATACTGAGAATTTCTATGGATAATTCCTTCGTGTATCTTTTATTCTAATCCAGTCTATAATATTCAATAGATGGGTACGGTGTTGTCCTCAGACCAAGACACCTATACCATCTAGTTAGAAATTATTAGAACCATTCATGAATATGAAAACTGATCTTTAATTTGACCTCAAATTAAAAACTGATAATAAGAAAATGGTATAATTTCTGAGGATCACCTAAATACGATAATTTTTCGGATCAATTAATGAGGCCTATGGTAATACCCCTAATCACAATTATGGTATTTGGTATTATATTTAGCAGTCTCATTGGATCAAGTTATGCTCAAACAAATCCATCTAATACAAGTGAGCAAACTACTCTGTCTGGCGATTTGGCAAACAATCCACTTGCTCAGGACATTTTAGAAAAAATTGAGCAAACAAAACAATGGATTGCAGATCTAGAGGAGCGAGAATATGAAAAGACCCGGGCTGAGAAGGAGCTTGAGGAAAGAAGGGCAGTTGCACTTGAAAGACTAAACCAAGATCTTTTAGAATGGGAAAATCTTTGGGCAAACTATACCTCGCGTGCGGCCTTTGAGAGATTTGTAGAGGATAAGCCCACTCAAATCCAGGGAGTTTTTTGGGACCAGTTTGAATTCAAGGAAATGAAGGTGAATGCTGGAAGAACTGCACTCAAAGAAGTCATTGCAAACGGTGGAAGTCTAAGTGAAGCAAGATCTGCTTATCACAAAGCAGCTGAAACTAAAAGAATTGAATTAATTGAGATGAATGCACAGTTTAATGTAAAACACAATTTGGCATACTACAAAGAACAATTACTTTTTAATTCCACCGGCCAAATATCTCTAAATCCATATACTGTATCAACTCTTGGAGAATTTTACAAGGACTATCGGACAAACCCTGGTTATCTTGGGGCAAATCCAAATGACAAGTATGCATACGAATCATTAGAAACTAGTTCTGATACTAACTGTCGTCCTGGATATGTAGTGGTCCACAGGGTAGCAAACAATGACTATGCTTGCATTACTGAATCTACTGCTGAAATGTGGGAAAGACATGGTATTGGTAATGTGGTTGATACAGAGGCAGTAATTTATGATGAGAACTCTCTTACTCCAACAATACCAACAAATCCTGGGACACAATGTAAAGATAGACATATTGTTGTTTATCACTTTGAGGCAAAAGCCTATGGTTGTGTACTAGAATCTGTTGCCAATACTTGGATTGAAGAAGATTTGGCAGAGATACATGAGCTAACACAATTCATTTTAGATAAAGATGAACAAAAAGAAATTGATAATCAAATCTACGAGATCAACCAAGAGATTAATGCAATTTATGAGAATAATATTCTTGAGCAAATTCAAATAAAGAAAAAATATGATTTAATGTATCTAGATGCAGATAAAATAGCATCACAAGAACAAAAAGGACTCTTGGACAAATTTTATTCAGAAGATGAAATGAGCAAAGAAGAACTAAGCATATCCATCATGAAAGTTAGGGAAAACAACGAATTAAGCAAGGAGAAAATTTTAGAGGATAAATCTCAGGCCCTAGAAGATCTTAAAAGCCATTTACATAGAAAAATGCAACAAATGACAAGTGAGTTTGACGATGATTCTGAGATAAAATTGGTTTGGAATTCAAGTGCCGAAAAG
>JAQBBT010000062.1:0-17795 GCA_032125915.1 Nitrososphaerota archaeon | reverse complement strand
CTGAAGGATGGTCTCTTCAACAACCCCCAAAAACTGATGAAAACACACCAGATGTTGTTGCAGTAGGACCAAAGGTAGGGGAAATTAATCCAGTAATCTCTTTGAGGATTAATGATAAAGATGGAAAGACATTTGATGATTTCATACAAGAAAAAGATGAATTGCTAAAAGAAGTAATAGCAACAGGTAATTTAGAATTAATATCTCAAGAAAAATCCACCATTAATAAAAAAGAGGCATATGTTACTAATGCTATAGGCATTTTTCAAACCAATGGCCAATCATTTAATGTAAAATTTCAAGAAATAACCATTTCTGGTCCTGAAAGATTTTACACCTTTGCATATAGCAACGGAGTAGATGACTTTGATAATCAATTATCAAGATTTGATGATTCTGTTGATTCTTTCAAAATATTATCAGAACCAACACAACAAACAGACGAGGCAACAATAGATGAAGGAGGTGGTTGTCTAATTGCTACTGCCACCTTTGGCTCTGAGCTTGCACCTCAAGTACAACAATTAAGGGAATTAAGAGATAACGCTATTCTCTCAACAAAATCTGGAGTTGCATTTATGACTGGATTTAACCAACTATACTACACATTTTCTCCCACAATAGCCGATTTTGAGCGTGAAAATCCTGCCTTTAAAGAAACTGTAAAACTTGCAATTACTCCAATGTTAACATCATTATCCATACTAAATTATGCAAATATTGATTCTGAGCAGGAAATACTTGGTTTTGGCATTAGTATTATTCTAATGAATATAGGAATGTATTTTGTCGCCCCAGCAATGCTGATTCATAGATTTAGAAAATAAATTTTAAATGATCATAAATTTATGTTACTAGTACATAATGATATTATGACTATAGAACGTGTCACAAAAGATGATCTTATTTCATTTATAGAAAATAATACAAAAATTAGAATTGATAGCTTTGTTGAAAGTGCTTTTGAAACCGCCGAAGAAGTACATGCAGACATTAAAAGAGAAG
Organism: Nitrososphaerota archaeon; assembly: GCA_032125915.1. GTDB lineage: Archaea > Thermoproteota > Nitrososphaeria > Nitrososphaerales > Nitrosopumilaceae > Nitrosomaritimum. The sequence goes on along the minus strand of JAQBBT010000062.1, from coordinate 16,790 downwards.
ATGGTACCTCATCATTTCTGGAAACTCATGTTTGGCCGGTAACCTTGAATGTTATCAAACACTATCTAACATCTACTCAATATCTTACCACCCTTCAGATAACATCAGCTATTTTACATGATGTAATGGAAGATAATGACCGAATATTGGATCTATACACCTCTCATGCATATGGCTTTGATGCATACTTTAGACATAGATTTGGAGAATATGTATACACGGTTGCAAATACGCTAAAAACAAAACCATTGGAAAATTACTCTGGTTCTAATGAAGAAGAGCAAAAAATGGCTAGATTCACTGATTATTGCTCCATTCTCGCAAATTCAAAATATGATATTAAAATTATCAAACTTGCAGATAGGTTAAACAATATGAAATTTATCTCACAAATTTCAAAACATGATAAAATTAAAAGATATCTTAGAGAAGCTGAAGATTTTTACACTGCATTTTCTCTTTTTCCACCTCAGACACTTGATTTTTACAAGGAAATTAGAAAAGCCTATGATGATCTTAAAAGCATAAAAATTACAGCCTAAAAATTAACCATATTGATAGTGAATTCCTTTTTCACCACGAGGATGTTTCCATTCAGTTTCTTGTGAACATGTTCCACAATCAACACATCCTTCATGTTGTATCACTACCTTACCATCCTCTTCAGTATAACATTTAGCAGGACATAATGTTACCATTTTTTTCATAAATTCACTTTCAGAATTTAATACTTTGATGTGAGATTTATGGTCATCATTATAACTTAACTTTGCAATTCTATCAGCAATTGAAGGAATGCTAGGAGTGTATGAAGATGAAACAGTTACTCCTAATTTCTCAGCCAATTGAATTGGAACTTTCACGTATGTATCCTCAGACTCTATCATTGGTAGTAGTTTGTCATAACCAAGAATATTTGCAAATTTAACTGCGATTCCTCTAAAGGTACCACTTGACATCATTTTTAGAATTGGACCATAGCGTGCACCAATAATGTCTTTTGGAACATCTTTTGTTGCATCGAGAAATATCTTCAGATAATCCTTGTCAATTTGCTTCATATCCAAGGTATATGGACTGTCTTCTATTAATTGCGAATAATATTGTCCCATATAGTTTTCAGAAAAATCATTTTTATCAAGAGATCTTGCTACGGCATTTGCTGCTCTAACACCATCATCAATTCCAACATTTAATCCCTCAATCCTTGGACCAACAAATACCCCTCGACCAGCGGCATCTCCAACAAATAAAATATTTTTGAAAAATGGCTTTTCCACTTTACACCTTTTACCGTCAGGAACTAATTTTGCCCCATATTCTGATTCGACATAATCCTCTCCAAAAGTCACATCAAATTTTTCAGACATTTGTTTTTCAATGGTTGATAGCTTTTCCTGAATGGCCTCATTAGTTTTGTATCTGCCTGAATCGATTAGACTTTTTCTTCCATTAGGAGAAAGAGAAGACTCTCGAAATTCTTTCCACGTTTTAATTAATTTGGCTACACCAAAACGAATACGAAGTTGCTCTTCTTGTGGCAAACTCTTGTCAATTTCTTTTTTGATTGGCACAACATCTTTGATAAATTCACTTACGAGAGGATTTTTAATTAGGGCATTAATTAATTCAAAAGGCTCTACTGGGTTTCTAACCAGAGAATCATAATGATATACAGCTCCTAAAGATATGGTATCGCGATTAGTGTAAAGAAATCCTCCTCCAATATGGTTCAGGGTTATGTCTCCAGCAAAAAGATGTGCAGCTCCTTCATCAGGACCTACACCAAATCTTTCTTCGATAATTTCTTCAGGTAGTTTTACTATTACTTTTACTCCTTGATATAGTTGGGTAGGCGTGAACTTTGATCTGGCCCCCACCATCTCAGCTACTTCTGAATTTACTCCATCGGCTGTAATTATTGCTTTGACTTCAAATTCATCAAGCTCATCAGTTTGTATGATTGTTTTTCTTTCATACCATGTAATTGCATTAACATGAACCCCAGGTATTATTCCACCACCAACTTTTTCGGCACTTTCGACGGCTTGTTGTGCAAACCATGAATTGAGTTTATTCATAAGAACTGTGCACCCAAAATTAGATTGGTAATCATGTGCTTCAGTAAGATCCATAGAATATTCTTTATCTTTGGAAGTTGAATGTAGAATGTATTTTGTTATCTTTCTTTCAAATGGAGCATCATCAAGAAAATTTTCATAAAGTTCATCAACGTTAGTTACTTGACCTTTCTTTGGTTTTTTAGAATAAAGAATTCCACCTGAGATATTTTTGGATCCAACTTTGGTTCCAGCCTCTAAAAGAATTGCTTGTTTTCCAAGTTTAGATAATTGTTTTAATGCAGCAAGGCCTGCAGAGCCACCGCCAATTATTGCTACATCATATTTTTCCAAAATTAATCAAGCCTCAACAATCTTAATTTGTTTTTTAATTTCTTCAATTAACAATGGAATCACATCTTCCATTCTTCCTTTTATGAAAATATCACATTCGTCTTTTATTGGAGCATCTTCATCAGGATTGATTGCTACTACAAACCCAGAATCTTTCATTCCCCATACATGTTGCATTGCTCCACTTACACCTGCTGCGATATAGAGCATAGCACTTGTTTTGTGCCCACTAGTTCCAATCACTCTATCTGGAATCATATACTTTGAGTCTAATGACTGGCTAATCGAATATGGTTTTTTAGACATGGGTAGGGTAATACCAATTTCAGCATTCAATTCTTTTGCAAGTTGTTCAACAAGTTTTATGTTCTTTTCAGGCTCATCTTTGATTCCTCTACCAAAACTAACAATAGTTCTTGGAGTTTCAAAATCAACCTCACTTTGGATTATCTCACGACTAATTACTTTCACTCTTAGATCTCGTTTATCTATTCTTGGAACAAACTCAATCATTTGACCCTCTCTATTTGAATCAGGTTCTATTGGTTCAAAAACTCCAGGAATAATACTACAGGCCTGTGGATGATAATCTCGTTTAAACGCTGGATTTCGATTATCTAGACAAAGAATTGTAGTCCATAAGAATCCAGAAAAGTCGGGTCTATACATCTCTAGAGTTTTTTCATAAGTTTCCTTAACGCCACCTGTTTTTTGTTGATGGGACATTTCAATATCTTCAATCACAAGTTGATTAATATCAGAAGCCAGCCCAGAATTTAAACCCGCCAAAACAGTAGATGACAAATGTCTTCCAATACTATCAGCTGCAAAAAACATGTATCTTGGCCGTCTAAAGTTTTCTGCATATTCAGATTCAATCTGTCCACCAATTTCTTTGTTAATAGCAATTTGGCAAATTACTTTTGTGTAAATTATATTTCGAATTTCTTCTAATTGTGGATGATCACAATAAATTACTGAATCAGCACCGATTTCGATTAATTCTTTAGATAATTCCTTAATATTATTTCCTAAAACAATGGCAACGACTTTTTCTTTTGAAGAGTATTTTTGATTAAATCCATCCATTAACCTTCTTGCCTCACCTATCATTTCCTTGCTTACTGGAAGAATTAACCCCTGCTCAATTTCAACTACAACGTACAAATGACGATATTTTTCTACCATTACTTTATCACCATAGCCTCAAGGGCTTCTTTCATTTTCCCTACAACTTTTTGTAGTTGATTGGGATCTGAACCATCAACAACTTCAGCTTTTCTTGTAGCAGTAGATTTTGGAACTCTTTCCACTTTGTAAACTATTGTAGGAGACCCTGGGAGCCCAACAAGACTTTTAGCTACGCCAAGTTCATCAGCATTAAAAATTTTAAAATATTCCTTGAAATTTTTTACCCTTTCCTTTGCTTCCTTTCGATATTTTTGAAAAGATAATCTTTGGGATATTGTATTGTAGCTTGATTTGTAGGTTGGATCAATTGAAATGAAAACCGGTAAAGGTGCTTCAACTTCCTCAATAATACTAGGTGATCCTTGCAAACTAATCAAACGTTTTGCGCGGATTGTCCTAGTTTCTAAATTAATATAATAACTTGTTACATTTCCCAAAAATGTAAAACCAAGCTTCCAAGCTGTCTGAGGTCCAGTTTGTCCAGTTTCTCCATCAGAAGCTCGATGTCCTGCAAAGACGATGTCCATCTTCCCTTGCATTTTTCCAATTCCTACTCTTAATACCTCAGCAGTACCTAAGGTATCAGCTCCTGCAAAAAGCCTGTCACTGTACAAATGAAGTTCATCAGAATCAGAAATTTCTTGAGCTTGTTGAAGGGCAAGATCCGCTATTGGGGGCCCCATTGTTCCTATCGAGACCTTTGCATCATACATCACCTTTGCATAAAATGCAGCTTGGGCAGCAATTGCACTATGAGGCCCTAAGGTATTTTTTGTCTCTGCCCGATTTAGTGTTCCATCAGGATTATAGCTAACATTTCCTTCTGAAAAGTCTGGTTCTAGCTTTATGATTACAGCCACGTTTAGAGACATTATTTTGCCTTCAAAATCGTTTTAATAAATTGGTTTCCTCTAATTTCAGTGACAAAACCCAAATTTGTTAAATTTACCATACATCATCAAAAAAAGAATGCTCCATTTTACGCTCAAATTTAGACGCGACTAGAGAATTAAGCTATATTGTTTCGTTTTTCTAAATGGTGTCTTGCACATAAAATCCGAATGTTCTCAGCTGAAATTGAACTTCCATCTTTTGAAGGTGGAATTATGTGATCAAAATGAAGATTGTCTATAGATTCACATTGGACACATTTTCCGTCATCTCTTTTCCCGACTGGTTGTTTTATTTTGGCTGGGATAATTCTTCTATTGTATAGTTTAAGTTGTCTTGTAGATTCTACTTCCTCATCTGGAATATCAGCTAAAATACGAAAAAAACCCATTTTCGCACCAAGATGAATAGATTTTCTCTGAATCCATTTTCCTTGTGATAAATCAGGTATTTTGCTGATCGCATAAGGATAGGCAGAATTGATATCATTCATGTAAGCTCGACCAATATACCCTCTCTGGATCATCTCAAATCTTCCTCCAAAATATAATCTAAAAGTCAGATCTTGAGCTTCATAAGGTATAGAATTAAACTTTGGAAAATATATCCTATGAGATTAGTTTCTAACTAAAATGTTCAAAATTAGGCTGTCCTGATAATGTCTGAATGAAGAATATCATATGCCCTTGATGCATCTTTTTCATTTAGAATTATAATGATGTTATCTTGGCTGAAAAAAGCATTTACAAGTTCAATTCCATTATCATGTAAAACCTCTGCTACATAAGATACTACATCCGATTTGTTCTTGTTGGGTGGAATTGAAATTCTAATTTTTGCTAAACCTGTACTAAAAATATTATCTTGATTAGGAAGTGAATCAAAAATTTGACGAATACTATCTAGGTCTTCTGTAAGAAATCTAAAAGAGTCAGATGATCTAAAAAAATCATAGTTACTAGTAATTTTTGAAAATTTGTCTAAAATTGTTAAAGCATCAATACCTTGAGAATCATTTATTGAAAATTTGATATCCATTATTCCATCTGTAAGAGATAATCTTGCATTTTTCAAAACTGATTCTTCTTCCATTTCATCTTTTATCTCAAAAGAATCTGCATATCGTTTGATTGCTACTACTATAGTATTCAAATTTACAGAATTTCCAAGAACTCTCTCCACATCAGGTTGAATCTTTACGGCAAGAGCAGTGTAATTGATTAAATCCATTTTCATACAGTCAAAAATTGAACGGTTTCTGGTAATGATCTCTCTAACTACTTCTGGAACTGACATACTAGATAGCCTCATTAAGTAATATTATATTATGTCAAATATAATTGCATTATGTAAGATATCAAGATAATGTAAGTAATATTTATATAATGTCATATACATTACATATAATAGATAAATATGACAATATTTGATGATGAATTCAGTAGACTCTTCCGAAAAATGTCAAACTCTTTTTTCGACACAGATGACATTTTAGAAGAATTCAAAACAAAGGGAGCCAATGCAGGTCCATATTATTATGGTTATACGATGACTGTTGGTCCTGATGGAAAACCAGTTGTAAAGGAATATGGAAATGTAAAACCAGAATTACTTCCCCCATCTAACACTAGAGAACCTATAGTTGATACAATTGTTGATGAGAAAGAAAATCTGGTAAAACTAGTAGTTGAGATGCCAGGTGTTGAAAAGTCAGATGTAAAAATTGTGGTACAAGGAAAGTCAGTAAATCTTTCTGCAGAACATGGTGAAAAAAAGTACCAAGTTAATGTTCCAATACCATACAAAGTTGATGAAAATTCTGCAAAAGCTTCGTACAAAAATGGAATTCTTGAACTAATTTTTAAATTAGCTGAAGATGAAAAACCAAAAAGCAAAACGGTGGAGGTTGAATAAACCCCAAAATTTTTTATGGTGATTAAATGAGTGAAATTATTTTAAAAATTGATGAAATACCACAACAACACGTGGGAAGAGGAAGAGCTATAATTGATCCAAAAATTATAGAAGATACAAAATGGAAAACTGGACAAATTTTAGAATTAACCTATAACAAAAAAACACACGTAAAACTTTGGCCTGGTTCTCTAGAAGAATATGGAACAGGTTTAATCAAAATTGACGGAATTACCAGACAAAATATTGGTGGAGGAATTGGAGATAAGATTTCAGTAAAATCTGTTGAAGCAGTTAACGCTGAACAAATTGTTTTATCACCAACTGAAAAAATTACAATAGATGGATTACAGGAATATATGATCTACAATTATTTGAATCATGTATTTACGACTGGAGATACAATCTCATTAAGTACTCAAATGGGAGGAAGAGTTCAGTTTGTAACTACTAGTACCAAACCATCAAAACCTGTAATCGTTACAGAAAACACTATTTTCAAACTAGGTCCTATGGCAAAAGCAATAGATGCAACAATTCCACGAATTACATATGATGAACTAGGTGGTTTGAAAAAAGAAGTTCAAAAAATCCGAGAAATGGTAGAATTACCAATGAGACATCCAGAATTATTTGAAAAAATAGGTGTTGAAGCTCCAAAAGGAGTGTTATTGTATGGGCCTCCAGGAACCGGAAAAACTCTATTGGCAAAAGCAGTTGCAGGTGAAACCAATGCACACTTTATCTCCCTTAGTGGGCCAGAAATAATGGGAAAATACTATGGCGAAAGTGAAGAAAGATTACGAGAGATTTTCAAACAAGCTGAAGAAAATTCTCCTAGTATAGTTTTCATAGATGAAATAGACTCTATTGCCCCAAAACGAGAAGAGGTATCTGGAGAACTTGAAAAAAGAATAGTTTCCCAACTTTTGACATTAATGGATGGTATGAAAAGTAGAGGAAAAGTTGTAGTTATTGCAGCTACCAACAGACCAGACTCTATTGATCCTGCCCTAAGACGTCCTGGAAGACTAGACAGAGAAATTGAAATCGGAATTCCTGATGCTGAAGGAAGGTATGACATACTTTCCATTCATACTCGCGGAATGCCAATTGATGAAAAAGTTGACCTTAAAAAAATCTCCAAGACCACACATGGTTTTGTTGGAGCTGATTTAGAGGTTTTATGTAAAGAAGCAGCAATGAGATCTCTAAGAAGAATTCTACCTGAAATTGATCTTGATGAAGAGAAAATCTCAACTGAGATTCTACAAAAAATTCAGATAACTAATGAAGACTTTTTGGATGCTCTCAAAGAAGTTCGACCAAGCGCATTACGTGAAGTTCAAGTACAAATCCCAAACGTTAGTTGGGATGATGTTGGAGGACTCACAGAATTAAAAGAGGAACTTCGCGAAGCAGTAGAATGGCCTATCAAACACAAAGAGGCTTTTGATTATATTGATGTACAAACTCCAAAGGGTATCTTACTACACGGACCACCTGGAACCGGGAAGACACTAATAGCAAAAGCTTTGGCCAAAATGACTGAATCCAATTTTATCAGCATTAAAGGTCCAGAACTACTCTCAAAATGGGTTGGAGAATCTGAAAAAGGAGTAAGAGAAATTTTTAGAAAAGCTCGTCAAGCAGCACCATGTATCATATTTCTTGATGAGATAGATGCCATTGTACCTAGAAGAGGAAGTGGAGGATCAGGATCCCATGTAACTGAGAATGTTGTTTCTCAGATTCTAACAGAAATTGATGGACTAGAAGAATTACATAATGTTTTGATAATTGGTGCCACAAATAGATTGGATATTGTAGATGAAGCATTACTCAGACCTGGAAGATTTGACAGAATAATTGAAGTACCAAATCCCGATTCCAAAGGAAGAGAGCAGATATTCAAGATTCATACCAAAAAGAAACCCCTTGCAGACGATGTAAGCATCTCAAAACTAGTAGAACTTACCGATGGCTTTAATGGGGCTGAAATTGCTGCCGTCGCAAATAGAGCAGCTACAGCAGCGCTGAAAAGGTATGTCGGTGGAAAATCAGGAAACATCAAAGAAATCAAGGTTACCCAAAAGGATCTCCTAGATGCAATTGATAAAGTCAAGCCTAGAAAGACTGAATCACCCATGACTCATTCTATAAAATAGTCTAAATACTAAGGAAGATGACCTGAAATTATGAAACTCTATCTTGACTTTGACCCTTGCCAAGAATGCAATACGATGATGAAGGAACTAAGTAGTCCTGAAATGTTGTTTGCAGACGAAAAAACAAGATCTGATGAATCTGCAAAGTTCTTGCGACACCTAACCTACAATCATAATGAAGTAGTTCAGGCTGTAATGGAAGACCTACCTAAACAGAAAAAAGATCAAGAGTTTGATTTCTTTAAATAATTTTTTGTTTTATATCAATTATCATACTTAGAAAATAGTAATCATATTCATATACAAAAAAATAACTCAATAAATTGGTGTTATACTAGTGAACAGGAATCTTTTCTTTGGATTAACAATAATTGTTTTTTCATTATTTTTTATACAACCAGTATTTTCTCAAGAACCAGGCCCACCAAGAATCCCAGAACCTTCTCCTGAACCTAAACCGATTAAAATTCCAGACCCAGAACCAATTCGAGAACCATTTCCAGAAGAAAGTGATACTGCAAAAATTCAAAGACTAACTGAGGAAAATACCCAACTAAAAGAACAAAATTTCAATTTACAAGTACAAATTGCTGAATTAAACAACATGATTGAAAATCTTCAAGCAATAACTATGGAACAAATCAAAGTAATAATGGAACTAGTAAACCAACTTAGAGAAACAGTATTTGAAAAATTATTTTCTTCAACAATAAACTTGTAATGAATCTAATCCACTAATTTGAGAGTCTTTTTGATCAAAGTTACCCGGTTTCGGATTGTAACATCGCTAACTCCAGATTCATTTGAAAACTTTTTTTGACTAATTTTTTCACCATTTACAATACAAGCAATATACAATGATGCTGCTGCCTGTGCAACAGGATGCTTTCCTGCAGTAATTCTCTCATCTTCACATCTTTTTAGAATATCAAAGGCGTCTCTCTTTGTTTTTTCTTTTAAATTCATATTATTTGAAATTTTGACAATAAATGATGCAGTATCATATTGATTTAGATTCAAGTTTAATTTTCTGATGATGGTTCTTAGATCTCTAGATAAAATCTTGCGTTCTACATTCCCAGCTTCTGCAATATCATCTAATGTTCTAGGAATATTATTTTGCCTACATGAGGCATACAAGGATGCAGAAATTAGTGAAGCCATAGTTCTTCCTCTGGTTAGTTTTGCATTTACTGCTTTTCGGTAAATATAGGCTGCATTTTCAACAACATTGTTAGGCACTCCTATCTTTGTTTTCATTCCATGTAATAGAGTGAATGCCTTACTTAATGACGATGTAGTTCTTGATTTACTTCTTTGATCCCACGTACGCAGTCTATTAAATTCAAATTTTGTTTTACTTGATAAATTATTTCCAGAAGAATCTTTGTTTGTTCCTATCACTGTAGATAATCCTCTATCAAACATTGTCAATGATGTTGCAGGACCTGTCCTTGCATTTTTCATAAAGTCTTCTGAGCTAAAACTACGATTTTCATGTGAAGTATCATCCAAGTTTTGCACTAAGACAAGACCGCAACCCCCACAAAAAACTTCTCCTCTATCAGAATCTGTTACTATGGGGTAGGTTTTGCAAGTATCAAGTTGACACTTTACATCATAATCATTAGAATAATACGCTACCACTACTATACATTATGAGCATTTATTACATAAAAGCAAAATGAAATAGGCAATTTTGAAATCAAAACAAAACTTTTACTACAAAAAATTCCTCAATACTTTTTTACAATTAAACTTAGTTTCCATACATCATACATTCTATTAAATGTTAAAAATAATTTTTGAAATAATTTATTTTTTTATTGAATCAAGAGAATGACCACGGTTTACAATCATTTGAATTACTGCATCTATTGGATATTCAATACCATGTTCTTCCTCAAAATGTCCTCTTAGCTTTTCAAGTAGTTCAAGGCTTTTTGCTCCTTCTAGAGTAAAATCACACTCAAACCCATATTCATCACAACGAAGTTTAAGGGTCATCAGAATGAAAACAATAAGGAGCATATAAAAATCCTAGCCATGTTATTCAAAATTATTAATATCTCAAACGAATCAATTCAAATCTGTAATATGATTTTTCTAGATTTTGAATATCAATTAATTTATGCTTGCTTACCTATTACCTACGGATTCAATTTGATATCATATCATGTTAATACTATCAAAAAAAGAAACATAATCGAGGCTAGAAAATGAAGGGTTTTGAGTTTGTGTTTTTGGCAATAGGATCTGTATTTGGAGCATTTTTACGATACAAAATTACCGAATCTCCACTACTTTTCAATACCTTACCACTAAATGTCTTAATTGTTAATATTATTGGGGCATTTATTTTAGGAATTTTTGTAGTGTTATCTGAACAATGGAATCTTGATGGGCGATACTCTCTATTAGCAGCTGTAGGATTTTGTGGCTCATTGACCACAATGTCTTCCTTTGCTCTTGATTCTAGTAATCTTTTAGATAACCAACATTATGCAACACTGGCAATTAATATGATAACAAATATTGGATTATCAATTGGTGCCTTGATTGCAGGGAAATCAATAATGACTGTAATTGTAAATGGTTGATTAGTTATAGGGACTATATTGTTTGTAAACCTTGATTATTGATTCATGGTATATTTTTTGGATATCATCCTCAGTTGATATTGCAAGTTGGTTAACAAGATCAGTAGATGTAATAATTCCTACCACTTGATCATTATCTATAACTGGTAATTTTCTAATATTTCTTGTATGCATTAAATCTGCAGCCATCAATACTGTTTCATCTGGACTAGTTGCAATTAGTGGAGAAGACATGATTTGTTTTACTGGAGTTGTAATTTGATAAGCATGTGCCACAATTTTTACCGTAAAATCTCTATCTGTAACAATTCCAACAGGTGTATTATTCTCCATCACAATCACTGCACCAACTTTTGCATCTTCCATCATTTTTGCAGCCTCATTGACAGTAATAGTAGAGTCTACTGAAATTACAGATTTAGTCATGATATCCTTAACAGTAATCCCTCTGGCATCTTGTTCCATTTCAATTAAATTCTGGCTTTCAAGTATTATAGAGACTTCGCATAATCTCATTCTTGAAAATCAAACCAGAGAATGTTATCCTGAAATTACCATCAATGATATTTTGAAAACTTCTTAAATTCTATTTTATAATCAATCAAACATGGTAAAAATTAAGAAAATTCTTGTTCCATTAGATGGCTCTAAAAACTCTATGAGGGGATTAGATGAGGGAATTTATCTTGCAAGACAATGTCAAGCAACAATTACAGGTTTGTATGTTGTGCCTTTATCTAAACCAAAAACTAATTCTCAAATTTCATATGTTGAAAAATATATGCTAAATAATGCCGCTAAATTTATGTCCAAAGCCAAAAAACGTGCTGCAGAAAATGGGGTTCTTTTTGATGACACAGTAGTATATGGCGATGAAGGTTCTAAAATTGTTAGTTTTGCAAGCAATAAAGCATATGATATCATAATAATAGGTTCAAGAGGAATGAGCCCTCTCAAAGAAGCTTTTCTTGGGAGTACTTCAAATTTTGTTCTTCATAAATCCAATATTCCGGTTTTAATCGTAAAATAACAAATTCTATTACAAAGGGCAATTTCCTAAGATGAAAATGGGGATCTTCTTTATTAGAATATAATTTGGATTAAAAACATGGCTCACACTTTTGTAAAAGATGTTATGACAAGCAAAGTTGCTACATTAGATTCTTCTTCAATAATTAAAGATGCAGCACAATTAATGGACGATAAGAATATTGGTTGTATTATTGTAACTAGAGAAGGATTACCAGTGGGAATTCTAACTGAGAGAGACTTTGTAAAACGAATAGCTTCTAAAGAAAAACCATTAACTTCTTCCATTGAAGAAGTAATGTCCTCACCCTTGATCTCAATTGATCCAGATGAAACGGTATGGGAGGCAGCTGAAGAAATGAAGACAAGCAACATTCACAAATTACCAGTTGTACAGGACAACAAAATTATTGGAATAATAACTACATCTGATCTAGTTGAAATTTGTAGTATTGGGTCTGATTCTGAAATGAGAAAGATTTGTGATCAAATACTTACTAGAATGCAAAAAGAACAGTGAAAAAGCTTGGTCTATTCTTACCAGGTAATTAAATTCCAAACAATTTCATTTGTACAGGGAACTCATTGGTCACAATCAATAGGGGATAAAGGAATTTTATACAAAGCCACAAAAGATCCTTACTCTAAACTAATAGTTCAATCCTCTACTGGCTCTAAAAAATTATTTCATATTCCAAAAGATAGAACAGTTATTGTTAATGATGAAGCTGTTCACTTTTTAGGAGAACAGGCATAGGTTATCTAACAATTAAAACAGGACAGCTTGCATTTTCAGAAACTTTCCTGCTGACACTTCCCAAAGTCTTTAATTTTGCTATTCCATGAAGACCATGACTTCCAATAATTATTAGTGAAATTTTTTTCTTTTTTGAAAAATCCAAGATTTTACCTGCAATATCTCCCTGCTCAATGCTATATGATGTAGTAATTCCCTTTGATTCACATTTTTTTACAGCATTCTTTAACATTTTTTCTGCATCTAATTTGACTGACTTTGACCATTTTTTAATGGCAGATTTTTCTTCTTTTGATTTTATCAAACCACGAAGTAATCCAGGAGGAGAAATATAACCCACATTTACGACTGAAAATAAAAATATCTCGGAATCTAGGTTATGTGCAAGCTCTATAGCTCTTGTTAATGCTTTTACGGAATATTTCGAGCCATCATATGGAACTAAAATTTTGGTTAACATTGTTGAGAACATATTATCACTACTTTACTATTAACACCGGTACTTTTGATTTATGAACAATCGCATTTGCAACACTACCCAAAAAAGCTTCTTTTAATCCACTTTGACCTCTAGCTCCAATTATGATAATATCAAACTTTCCTGTTCGTGACATTTCCTCAATTTCCATTGTAGGACTTCCAAAAATAACTTTGTATTTGAAAACAATTTCTTTTTGAGTACATTTAGTTTTTGCCTCTTCCATAAATTTTTTAGCTTCTTTTGTTAGATGGATTTGAAATGGCATGATAGCATCAGCTAAGTTTCTTGGATAAATTGGTATAACATACAAACCTGTAATTGTTGCTTGACATTGTCTTGCAAGATAAATTCCCTCATCTAATCCCCTCATAGAGTTTTTAGAACCATCTAATGGAACTAGAATTTTCTTAATTTTTTTCCTTATCATTTCTATCAAATTTTACTTTTATGAATTAATACTAAATCAAGATTATCAATTATAATAATCAACTTTTAATCTCATTATTTTTTGTTTTAAATGAATATCGTAAAAGGGGTGGTGAATTTAGAATGGCTCCAAGCCTGAAAATCATATTATTGAACAACATTGTGGGTAATCATTCTTTCATTATAAAGGATAAAAATTAAACATCATCTAAAATCAATTAATTTTTAATTTGAAATTCAAGAGTTTAGTTTAATATCCCTAAACCCTAATTTTTCCTATGAAAAAATCATTATACATGAATATTCTAGTTCCACTAGATGGCTCAGAAGCTTCACAAAAGGCTCTTCTTCAAGCATGTGATCTTGCTAAAAATTACCAAGCAAATCTGATTTTAGTTTATGTTATTGATAAACCCCTTTCGTTAAATCTGTTAGATAGGAAAGAATATCTTGGAATTCTTCGAAAGTTTGGAAATAAGGTTCTAATCAAAGGAAAACAAACGTCCAAAAATAAAGGGCTTGATGTAACTACTATAATGAAAGAAGGAAACATTACAAATGAAATAGTTAAACTAGCTAAAAATAAAAAATGTAATTTGATTATGGTAGGGAGTAAGGGTCTTGGTGCAACAGCAAGATTTTTCCTTGGAAGCGTATCAAACAATCTTGCAAATAATTCACCTTGTTCTATACTAATTGTAAAATAGCTTAAGCTTCGGCAATCGCTTTTACAATATCTATCTTTGTGATAATTCCTACAAGTTTTGAGTTTTTTACAACTGGTAATCCACTAATACCATTTCTTATCATTAATAATACTGCTACACCAACATCTTCATCTGCATTTACAGTAATTGGATTAGATGCCATGATATCTACTGCTTTGAAATGAAGCAAATGACTCATTTGGTTTACTTGAAAATCACTAGGGTCTTTTTTAGTCCTATAGTCTTCCACCTCTTTCGGATCCGCAGATTGCACAATCCAATGTGGTAATTTTGCTGGAACAAAATCTCTGTATGTGATCATTCCAACGGGAACTTTATCTCGCTGAATAACAATTCTTGAAATTCTATTATGAATAAGTAAACTTTCCACATAAAGCAAGGAATCTCCAGGCATAGCAGATATTACCTTTCTAGTCATAATTTTAGAAACTTTGAGTGGAGATACAGCATGGGTTAAAAAAATTGAGGCTAGATCAGTTTTTGTAATTAGACCTTCTAAAACTTCATTTTTTCCTAAAACAATAACAGAACTAATGTGATGTCGTCGCATTAGTTTAGCACAATCGTAGACCGAAGCAGTTTTTTTTACTGTAAATAATTTTTTAGACATAAATCCAGAAACCTTAACGGATTTGATTGGTTTATCACCTAAGGCATAGATCGTTTTTGCAATATCTTTTTCCGTAATAACTCCTACGGGACAATTTTTGGGATTTATTACAACTAGTCGTTTTAAGTTATGTCGAAGTAAAATTTCTCTAGCATCAAGTAAACTGGTATTTGGATTGATAGTAACTGTTTTTTTAATTATTATTTGATTTAGGCTTGTATTTTTTAATAACAACAAACTAACTCTGAGTTTAGTGGTTAAATACATGAACTCTAATATCACATATGAAAATCAAAGGTTTTCTTTTAATTTAAAACAGGGTAAATTATTAGCTAAGAAAGATGATTACTGATACAATTTATGAGCATCTAAAAGATATCCAGTCTACCAAAATAAAGGACATTATTTCAAAGCCCACAACGATAGAACCAACTGAAACTCTATCTTCTGTAATTAACAAAATTATTCGAAATGAGTCCTATGATGTATTTTGTATACATGGTAAAACTACCCTTTCCACGAACATCCTTTCATTACTTAATGCCAAAAATATTACAAGTATGAAAGTAGAGTCATTTCTTTATCCAGTTCCATATGTCACTCTAAACGATTCTATTCAAAAAGTCTCTCATATCATGACTCATTATAGGACACGAGAAGTTCCCGTTGTTAGCAACAATAAAATTATTGGGGTTGTCACTGCAAAACAAATTCTCAAATTACTTTCCTTACTAGATAACAAATGGATAAAGGCAAATCTCATTTATACTCAAAACCCCATCACAATCACTGCAGATGAATCGTTGAGTAGCGCAAAACGAATAATGATCAGTAAAAAAATAGATCATCTTCCAGTAATCAACAAAGACAAAATAATGCAAGTTTTGACCTCATTTCATCTACTTGAAAATATAATTCCAGAAGAAAGAATAAGTCGTCGCTCCATTGGTGCAAACCGAATTCATAAATTAGAATCTAAAATTGGAAATATTGGTAGCACTCGAATTCCTCAATGTTCATCAAATGACGATTTAAATAAAATTCTCAAATCTATGCTAAAGACTGATACAACATGTTGTCTTGTTACCCTCTGGGACAATCTACAAGGTATAATCACATTCAGAGATATACTGGAATTATTATCAACCAAAATAGAAACACAAATTCCATTATACATAGTTGGAATGCCAGAAGATCAAAGAAATGCTAATTTGATTAGCTCTAAATTTGAAAAAACCCTCAAAAGGCTACAACAAACTTATTCTGAAATTCACGAAGCTAGAGTTTCAATTAAAAAACAAAGAAGTGGTGGAAAGAGAGAAGGAAAATACGATGTAACAATAATGATTTTTACATCTCATCATACACCATTGATTTACAAATCTGTAGGATTTGATCTAGGTGAAGTCCTAGAAGATCTCAGCCAAAAATTATTGAGGACCCTATCCAAACGGGGAAAACAAAGATCAAAAACCAGTATTAGAAAAATGGGCTTACCTATATTCTAATTATGCAAAATAGCAAAAAATTACCTAAAGAGAACATATTGCTTGTAGGATTTCCAAGTAATGGTCTTGTAGG
>JAQBBT010000061.1:0-4283 GCA_032125915.1 Nitrososphaerota archaeon | reverse complement strand
CTCATGATATGAGCGAACTTCTGGTCGATATTGGTCATATTTATCAAAAAGAAAAATGGCTCTTTCTTTAAATTTTGGAGTGGAGATTGCTAAATTATCAGAATTATTGATAAGAACCTCAATTATTTCAAATAATTTAGGATGGGCCCTTGCCTTTTTCATGACATATTCCCATAACCTTCCTTCGTAAATCGCCTGTTTTACCTTATCCACTTCAAGTTTTATTGCATGCAAATTATGTATGGCAATTTCATTAATTTTGTCTTGACCTTTTAATTGACGCAATTCACCAGGAGTATATTTACAGCATATTTCGCAATTACAAGGAAAAACAGAGATATCTGAGAGATATCGTGTCCCATCATCTGTAATGTATCTCTCTTGCTTTGCATACAGCATGTATGAGGCCGAATCAAAGGTATCGCATCCTAAGGCTACTGCAAAAGGAATTGTTAATGGATGACCTGCCCCAAATAGATGTAGAGGAATTGAGTGCGGCATTTGTTTTTTTGCCGATACTATCATCTGAGCTAATAATCTAAACTCATAAGATTCCATAAACTCTACTGGACTTCCCAAAGCTAACATCTTAAAACCCATATCCACCAAAGATTTAGTAGATCTTTCAACCAAGTCAAAATGTTCTCCTCCTTGGATTGGACCAATCCAAATCTGTCCATTATCCTCCTTATCTTGTAGTGTTGTTTTTGAAACCTTTAGAGTATGATTGACATATGCTTCTGCTTTTTTTCTTGCTAGCCCATATCCTGTTGGCTTATCTAATGGAATTGCAAAATCAGTCAAGATTCCTTTTTCAAAATTTGCCATTTCGGGAGGCAAAACATTCACATCACCGTATTCAAGAACTTGATAACCTCCAGAATCTGTCATAACTGCCCCATCAAAATCAAATATTTTGTGAATTCCCTTGTTTATTGCATCATCTCCGTAATGGTTCCGAGTGATGTAGGCATTTGTAATTACTAGATCAAATCCTATTTCTTTAATTTTTTTTGAGGGAATTGTTTGTTTTACAGGGTGAATAACAGGTACAAATGCAGGTGTTTCTATCTTTCCATGATTCGTGGTAATTACTCCAATCCTTCCAGCTAGATCCGATTTTAAAATTTCAAACAATCAAGTATTTCCCAACAGAGGTGTTATTTAATCAATAAGCAAAAAATTCCTTTAAATCATTTTTTTCAGATATTGCAGTCAACCAATCCACCTCTTCGGTTTTAATTTTTCCCTTAATTGCATCCATTACTTTTTTTGTTGTTTCCTGAATGCTTTGCAAGGTAACGTCAATTTGTAAAGTTTTTTCAGTGCCAAATTGAGTAATTGCATCATGAAAAATAACACCAAGCGCCTCACTTCCTAGATTGTCTTTAATTTTTTCTTTTGAATATCCTCTTTTATTATATATTGAAATCAAGTCGTATGGATTTTTTCTTAATACTATAACTTTTTTTATTTTGTTTGATGATAACACATATGGAGCTAAGTGCCCTACAAACAAAACAGGATGTGAAATTTTCTCTCTAATCATTTCACCTAATCTGACAACATCTACATCATTGGTTTCTTCACTTTTTTCAAATAATCCAAACTCTTGGGCAATTTTGTTGATATCAATTATTTGCAGGTGTACTAGTTTGCTAATTTCCTTTGTTATGGTATGTTTTCCCACCCCTGGATTTCCAGTTATAACATAAGACATACATTGAATTTAGAATAAACTACATTAAACAATTTCTGCAATACTAATATGTACAATACACATTCTGCCGTTTATGCAAATTGGGTTACTGGGAAAGGCAAATGTTGGTAAATCCACTTTTTTCTCTGCGGCAACTGAAACTCCAGTTCCAATAGGAAACTTCCCATTTACTACAATTGAGCCCAACATTGGAGTAGCTTACGTAAAATCTGATTGTGCATGCAAACATTTTGAGATCCCACATGAAAATCCCTTATGTGTTAACAAGATTCGCTTTATTCCTGTAAAATTAATTGATGTTGCAGGATTAGTTCCTGGTGCACATGAAGGAAAAGGTCTAGGAAATCAGTTTCTGGATGATGCAAGACAAGCTGAAGTCCTTATTCATGTAGTTGATATCGCAGGAACCACAGACATTCAAGGACAACCTGTTCCTATAGGTACACATGATCCTCTTGAAGACGTAGAATTTGTACAACATGAATTTGATCAATGGTTTGTAAGTATACTTCAAAGAGAATGGGATAAAATTACTAGAGAAATTGATCAAAAAAGAGCTAAATTAACTGATGGTATTGCAAAAAGATTCACAGGTTTGGGAATTAAAGACTATCAAGTTTCAGATGTATTACAAAAACTAAATTTAATTTCAAAAAATCCAAAGGAATGGGCAGATTCGGATATCCAAACTTTTGTCAAAGAACTGCGAAAAAATACAAAACCAATAATAATTGCTGCAAACAAAGCAGACCTTTGTAAAGATCTTGATATAATCAAAAAAATTTCTGATACAACTGTTGTTCCATGTAGTGCAGAGACAGAACTGTTGTTGCGAAAAGCTTCTAAAGGTGGACTAGTAAATTACTCTCCTGGTGATGAGAGTTTCTCTATTGTAGAAAACAAAGAAATTTTACCTCAACAAAAAAAAGCTTTAGATGTTGTTAAATCTGTATTTACAAAAATACATTCTACTGGCGTACAAAAAATTCTAAATACTGCAGTATTTGATTCTCTAAAATTTATTGTTGTATTTCCAGTCGAAGATGAAACAAAACTGATTAACAAGAATGGTGATGTTTTACCTGATGCAAAACTATTACCTGAAAACTCTACTGCAAAAGATCTTGCAGCTTTGATTCATGCAGATATTGCCAAAGGATTTTTGCATGCAATAGACTGTAAAACAAAACAAAGGATAGGAGGAGATCATATACTAAAAAATGGTGATGTAATCAAAATTGTATCAACACTAAGTCGGGGTTAGCTTGATTGGGTTAGGAATTGAAAGCACAGCACATACATTTTCATGTGCAATTATAAAAAAAAATGGAAAAAACGGAAAAATACTATCTGATGTTAGGAAAATTTATCGCCCACCAGATGGTGAAGGCATTCATCCTCGAGAGGCATCACGACATCATATTGAAAACAGTTCAACTGTACTATCTGAATGTCTCCATGAAGCAAAAATCACCGTAAAAGATTTAGACATTGTTTCCTACGCTGCAGGACCTGGGCTTGGCCCTTGTCTGAGAGTCGGAGCAGTAGTAGCACGCTCTTTAGCATCTTATTATGATATTCCAATTTATCCTGTAAATCATGCAATAGGGCATATAGAATTAGGTAAGCTTCTAACTGGTGCCAAGAATCCTTTAGTTCTTTTAGTTTCAGGAGGTCATACCATGATTCTTGCATTTCTAAACAAACAATGGAGAGTTTTTGGAGAGACTTTGGATATTACTTTAGGGCAACTTCTTGATCAATTTGGGAGATCCATTGGGTTTGCCTCGCCGTGTGGAAAAAATATCGAGGATCTTGCCAACACTTCATCAAAATATGTCTTATTACCATATTCTGTAAAAGGAAATGATGTTTCATTTTCTGGTTTGCTATCTGCAACAAAATCAATTGTTTCAAAAAGCAAAGCTGATGCATGTTTTTCTTTACAAGAAACAGCATTTGCAATGATCAGCGAAGCTGTGGAACGAGCTTTATCTTTTACAAGAAAAAAAGAATTATTAATTGTTGGTGGTGTTGCTGCAAACAAACGATTATCTGAAATGCTAAAAGATGTTTGTAAAAGACACGAATGCAAATTTTTTGTGTCTCCTACAAGATTTGCAGGTGATTGTGGCAGTCAAATCTGCTGGACTGGACTTTTAGAAAACCAAGTAAAAAAAGGGGTTCCTTTAGAAGATACTTTTGTAACACAATCTTGGCGATTGGATTCAGTTATAGTTAATTATTGATTTTTGTAATTCTCTACTGCAGACTCGATATTTTTTTGCCAATCTTTTGTATTGAATACTCCAAACTTGAATGTCTTTTCACCATCATCAATTTTAGCAGTAAAACAAATTTTTTTCATTAGTCTTCCTTCTTTCCATGTTTTTACAACATCTTTTAATTCCACATCCATCACTGTGTCTCCAAAATGCTTTGAAAAATCCATTATTCTAGCACTTGTTTTATCAAATGCCAATCTTTTATTTGTAAGAGTAAGAATTCCTGACCCTAGGATGTCTTCACTACAATCTTCTTGTTTCAATCTTTTTTCTCCCTC
>JAQBBT010000060.1:0-9029 GCA_032125915.1 Nitrososphaerota archaeon | reverse complement strand
CTCCCAGTGGACCTAATGCTGGACCTAATGGAGGGCCTGCAGATGCTCCTCCTCCTGTAACCAGTGCTGATATTTTTTGTGGTTCTCCCATAATTATCCGCTCTATATGAAAAATTTAATCCTTGCTATGACTCACTTGTCAATTTTAGATAGTTAGCGTCGACTGTTACTGGTAATTGATAAGATGCATCAAGTAAGACAACGGTTGCTTCTTCCTTGTCGACATCTATTCTAGTTATGGTGGCTTTCATTCCTTTGAATGGACCGCCTGTAATCTCTATGATGTTATCCACTGCTAATTGTGAAACTGTTGATTTCTTTATAAGATACCCTTCAATGTCTTTAAACTCTAATTCTCCACGAAGTTGACCACGAATGTGTCTAACTCCTTCTACTGCCATATATGCATCACTTGGATTAATTGCCTCGACTACAACATAGCCTTTTAGATTATCTACAAGTAAAACTGATTGAATATTGATTTTATTTGCATTTGCTTTTGCTTCAAGCAACCGCATTACAACTTTTTCCTGTCCACCTGTTGTTCTTATGGCAAAAAGATGAGATTTTATTTCTTCTGACAATTTTTACCTTCCAAATGTAATCACTGAAAAGACAAACTGAATTGTAAAGCCTATGGCACCCACTCCTGCTATTCCCAAGAGCACCAATCTAAGATGTTGTGAATACTCATCTCTGTCTGGCTTTTTGGCCATCTTCATGGTATTTACCATATTCTTCAAAGTCTGTCTAGGATTCATTGCCAGAAATTAATCCGGTGTCCTTATATTCTTATTCCAAGAAAAATTTTAAAAATTCCTAGGCTGACATTGTAATCTATGTGCCGGTGATGTTCAATCCAAAAATTCCTACAATATACCTAAAATGATAATATTTTCCCCCAAGTAGAATATCTAAATTGAAAAGATCAAATCAGGATACATGCTAGTCGATTATGCCTACACCTGCATAAACTGATTAATGTTTTACATCGCCAGATGGTATGTGTAGGTTTTTTTATTTAGAAGGAGGAATAGTGTCACTTATCTCATGGAACTTTTAGTTGCATATCTGGACGATCCTGCAGGAAACAATATGGCGGAATTTCTGTCTCAAAAAATGAAAAAAGATGATAAAATTTTTCGAGGTAAAAATTATGATCTTCTAATTATTCCCACCCCTGCAATCTCAGCTGATTGGTTGGAAGAAAAATATGATTATGATGGATTTATTTTTCTCTCAAAGCATGCTGCAGAATCTGGGGTATTGGCACTGACATGTCATAGCACGGGAAATTTTTCAGAGGCAAAGTTTGGAGGTAATGACAAACAAATAGCTATGCCTCATCCTGATATTCAAAAGAAATATCTTCAAACACTTTGGGAAAATAAATCACAATTTTCTGATTTTCAAATTACTATTGAGGCTACTCATCATGGGCCAACGGCTTTGAATAAACCGACAATTTTCATTGAAATTGGAACAACGGACAAACAATGGACTGATGTATCTCTGTGTAATTCAGTTGCAATGTTAGTTGATAAGGTACTTGCCAAAAATATCCCCTCAAATCCTGTTGCTATTTGTTTTGGTGGAACACACTACCCTGAAAAATTTACTGACGAATTACTTTATGGTATATTTGCATTAGGTACTGTAATGCCAAAACATGCATTAGATAATCTTGATGAAAATATGTTTTCTCATATTTTAGCGAGAAACAAAATGGCAAAAACAGCTCTCTTAGATTGGGCAGGTCTGGGACCAAACAAGAAAAAAGTAGTTGACTTGTTGGGGACAACTGATCTTGAGGTGATAAAACTATGAATCTTGATAAAAAAATATACAAAAAATTGCTTGAAGTTCCAGAGGGAAAAATAACTACTTATGGGGAATTGGCAAAGGCCGTAGGTTTTACTAACGGTCAACGAGCAGTTGGAAAAATTATGAACAAAAATCCTTACCCTGTAATAATCCCGTGCCATAGAGTAGTAAAGGCTGATGGCAAGGTTGGTGGATATGCATATGGGGAAGAAATCAAAATAAAAATGCTGAAAAAAGAAGGAATCAAAATTAAAGATGGAAAAATTATAGATTGGGAAAATAAGATTTATCGATTCTAAGGTGTTCTTTTTGTAATAATCTCTTCCATTAGTAATCTCAAATGAGCCTTGTTTCTTACTGTGTTTCCACCGACTTTTTTGTAAAGAGTCCAAAATTCTGGATTTGTAATATCTTTTCTATCTTTTGCAATTTTGAGTAGTCTTCTTAATGCTCTAACCTTTGCTACATAGACCTCTTTTTTCCCCACACGTGCTCCTTTTTTACCTTGTTTTGATCCTTGCCCTGTCCCTCTCTTTTTTTTCTGGTCTTTTTTATCTTGAGCCCTTCCTCTAGAGGTTCCAGTAAATGGTTTAATTTGGATGGTATTGGCTGTAATTAAACTACGAATATTTCCTCTTGTAATTGCGTCAGCTATATCATCAAGATGGTCTGAATCAAATTTTATTCTATGAACTCCGACACCTGTTACTCTTGATGCCAATCGTTTTTTAGCTTTAAGATTTACTACCACTTACACTCACTCTTGCATTAAATATTTTGAATTTGTTTTCAATTGCTTTTACGATTATCTCTTTTCTCTTTTTAGTTCCAAGACTATGACCAAATCTGATGCCGTCTGTTTTTGGATTTAATTTTTCTAAATCATTAATTGTGAAAACTAGATTATCTGTATATCCTGAAGGATGAAGACCTCTGGATTCCTTTGGTCCTCCATAGCCTACTTTTACTAGACCCGGTCTACCGCGACTTTTTTGTTTTCTTTGATGATGATCAACTCCTTTTGGTTTTCTCCATGTTGTCTCTAATCTTTTATAACGCCAACTTTCTGGTCTTGCAAAGTCTGGATTGTGTTCCTTTGCTTCTGTTCTTTTAGCTAGCAGGTCTTTATTGATCGGCATCAGAAAACCTTTTGAAATTTTACATAAATACGTTCCTAGACTAAAAAACATCAAATCATAGGAAAGAGATAATAAGGAAAATTAAGTCGGATCGAAATATCTCATGGATGTATTTGGGATTAAAAAAATTACTTTCATTGGAGATTACCACGATTGACTGAAGTGGTTGGTTCTTACGCAACTGAAAAATTTTCATCACAAATAAGCGAATTTGGAATAAACCCTTCTAAAATTTTCAGAAATCTCACTCCTGATGAACTAGTAGAAAACGCTGTAAGCAGGAAAGAGGGGGTGATAAACTCAACTGGATCTCTTTCAGTCAATACAGGAAAATATACTGGACGTTCACCTGATGATAGATTCATTGTACTAGATGATGTAACTCGTGATACCGTTGATTGGGGTAAAATAAATCACCAATTCCCTGCAGACAAATTTGCGAAAATTCTTGAAAAAATGAAAAATTTTGTTAATGACAAAGAACTTTTTGTATTTGATGGATTTGTAGGGGCAGATCATGAAACTCGTTTACCAATAAGAGTGATCAATGATCATGCATGGCAAAGTCTCTTTGCAAGACAACTTTTCATTAGACCTTCAAAAGAAGAATTGGGAAATCATACACCTGAATTTACTGTAATGTGCATAAATGAATTTGAGGCAATACCTGAGATTGATGGTACCAAGTCCAATGTTTTCATACTCATTGATTTGACTAGAAAAATTGTTTTGATTGGTGGCACAAATTATGCGGGAGAAATGAAAAAATCAATGTTTGGTGTTATGAATTTTCTATTACCAGAACGTGGAATATTTCCAATGCACTGTTCTGCAAATATTGGAAAAAATCAAGACACTACACTATTCTTTGGGTTATCTGGTACAGGAAAAACCACCTTATCAGCTGACTCTAATCGAAACTTGATTGGTGATGATGAACACGGATGGTCTGATAATCGAACATTTAATTTTGAAGGCGGATGTTATGCAAAATGTATTAATTTAAGCCAAGAAGCTGAACCTGAAATTTGGAATGCCATTAAGCCTGGTGCAGTTTTAGAAAACGTTGTACTAAATGATGGAAAACCTGATTATGGAGATAATACATTAACTGAAAACACACGTGTGGCATATCCTTTAGATTACATTCCTGGTGCTGTGGTGCCAAGTATTGGTGGTCATCCAAAAATTATTGTTTTTCTTACTGCAGATGCATTAGGTGTATTACCTCCGGTTTCTAGATTGACAAAAGAAGGAGCAATGTATCATTTCATGTCAGGATATACCAGTAAATTGGCAGGAACTGAACGTGGTATCAAGGAGCCAAAATCTGTATTTTCAGAATGTTTTGGAGCGCCATTTATGCCTAGACCTGCAGGAGTTTATGCTAAACTCTTAGGTGAAAAAATTAACAAGCATGATACTATTGTTTACTTGATTAACACTGGATGGTCTGGTGGACCATATGGTATTGGTGCTAGAATTAAGATAAAATATAGTCGAGCTATGATTACTGCTGCATTAAACGGTGATTTGGATAAAGCAGAATACCGACATGATGAATTATTTAACCTTGATATTCCTACAACCGTTGATGGTGTCCCACCAGAAATCTTAGATCCTAAAAACACATGGAATGACAAAAACTCCTATGAGGAATCTGCAAAAAGCCTTTCTAAAATGTTTGTAGAAAATTTTGAGAAATTCAGTGATGTTTCACCAGAAATAAAAAACGCTGGACCTAAACTTGTATAGCTTTTGGTTTTCTGGTAATTTTTAGGCCTACTAGCCCTATCATTGCAACAATCACCACAATTACCCCAATCTGTTTTTCTGGAAGATCAAACAATTCAAATGGTTTGTAAGAACTTGATGATACGGAATTTACTTTAATTATGTTAAAGGCATCAAATGATTCTTCATCAACTCTTATCTTTGCTTCAATCCAATACTCTCCATTTTCATAAACATTTACAGATGCAGTTTTGCCAGGAGTAATAGACGTGGTGTCTATATTTCCATCTTTGCTATTTGTCACAGAAATTTTTGCAAAAGTCCATGGTTCTGGATGATAAATTCTAAAATTTAGTTTTCCATTTTCTTGTGATGCTGAAACTGATCCTTCTGTAAAATGAAGTAAAAATGGAACTACATATCTATCATCATTTTGATTTACAATTATTCTTCCTTCATAATCTCCAAACTCTTCTTCCAATACATTCATCCTGATTTGTAAATTATTTCCTTCAAGAATATTTGAAAATTGTATAAACTTTGGGCCTTCAACTGAAACCTCAATATTCTCTAATGATTCATCAAGTGACTTTAATTCTAATACTTGCTCTCCAATTGGATTATCTGAGGATATGCTTAGAACAAAATGAGGGGGCTGAATTACCAAAGTAGCATTAAATGCTCTTGCAATGTTTAATCTGCCTGATCCGGCATCATTGAGCGAAAATTCTTGACCATAGGCATCTGATACAGGCTCAGATGTAGTCAATAGAAGTGATTTGATTTCATGATGATGAATTCCTGGATTTTTTTGAATCAACAAAGCAGCAGCTCCGCTGACATGAGGTGCAGCATAACTAGTTCCACTTGTAAAATTATAGGATGCGTTATTTTGAGTGGTATTGATGTATGCTCCAGGAGCTACGATATCCGGTTTTATGTAAAAAGGAGAAACAGGTCCTCTTGAACTAAAATGAGCAACAAAATCTGGATTGAAAAAAAGATGAAGACTGGCAAAATTCTCTCTTTGAATTGTTTCCTTAATTTCTAAACCCTCTTCTCTATCCATGGACACCACAGGAATTTTTGGTAAATATCCTGGGTCAGCAAATTCATGTGTCAATTCTCCAAGAAAAATTCCTGGTTCATTATTATATACTATCAATGCTTTTGCCCCTGCATATGCAGCGTTTTCTTCTTTAATTGAAAAATAAAGTAACTCGCCTTCGACATCACTACCTCGTTCTACTAAAAGAATTGAATCTGTTACGTTTAACCCTGTAAGATCTTTTTGTTTTCCGTACCCTCCAAATTTTATTGCCCCCTCTATTGGTTCATCTAATTTTGATGAGCCAACCATGGGAATAACTGTATATGGCTTTTCATTGACTTCTAAAGTTGCAACCAAACTTGAAGTTAAGTTATTGTATGTTGCACCAACAGTAACTGACCCAAAATTTTTCCCTGGACTTCCTATGGTTCCAAGTCCCGGACCATCATTTCCAGCCGCAGTAACTACAAAGATTTCCCTTTCTAATGCTTTGTTAACTGCACTTTCAATTTGAGTATTTGTTCTGTTTACTCCTAGACTAATGTTAATGATGTCTGCCTTATCTTCAATAGCTTTTTCAATTGCTTTAATGATTAAATCAGAAGATACTGCATTACCATCTTCAGAAACCTTGTATGCTAAAATTTTGGCTTTTGGTGCAACACCTTTTAGTTGTCCATCTGCTGCAATTACTCCTGCAACTTGTGTTCCATGACCATTGTTATCCATAGGCAATTCCCCTTCTTGAATGAAATTGTATCCTCCAACTACTTTGCCTTCAGGACCCCATCCTAAAAGATCTGGATGGTTAAAATCAACACCCGTATCTATTATTGCAATTTTTACTCCCTCTCCATTAATCCCTTTTAGTCTTGGAGTTTCAGTTCCAATAAAGGGCACACTTTTGTCAAGATACAAATCCAATCCCTCATCTATATCAAATAACTCCAAGAGAATTATTGAGGATGATACAAGAAGTATCAGAGAAAAAATAACTTTGAACTTCACAAGTTTTCTAGCATTTTTTAGCAAGTAAAAACCAATTGGCTAGTAAAGCAATAAATGGAATAACCAATGCTTGTGATATATGGGAAAATACACACTTCCTAAAATGCCATATGCTTATGATGCATTAGAACCTCACATTGATGCCAAAACAATGGAGATTCATCATACAAAACATCATCAAGCTTACACCGACAAACTAAATGCAGCTCTAGAAGGTTGTTCTCAAGAGATTCAAGATAAAGATATTTTAGATATTTTATCTGATCTTAATCAAGTACCTGAGGACAAAAGAGGCGCAGTCAATTTTAACGGTGGTGGTTATGATAACCACAGGTTATTTTGGAACAATATGAAAGCAAATGGGGGCGGAGAACCTGGAGGATCAATTGCTGATGCAATTAATGATTCCTTTGGAAGCTTTTCTGACTTTAAAGAGAAATTTTCATCTACTTCTGCAGTAATTCAAGGAAGCGGTTGGGGATGGTTAGCATTCAATCCTTCTTCAGGAAAGGTTGAGTACAAAGCAATGCCAAATCAAACTAGTCCAAGAACTGAAGGGTTAGTACCTCTTTTAGGATTAGATGTTTGGGAGCATGCATACTATCTAAAATATCAAAACAAGAGACCAGATTATATTTCATCTTGGTGGAATGTAGTTAACTGGGATGAAGTAGAAGATAGATTCTCAAAAGCAAAATAAAGTTCAATCTTTATTTTTTATTCATTTATTTTTATTTTCATTCTAATCTTATGAATCAATTTATAACCATCTGAAAATGATTTGTTGTAAATGAGTGAGGAAAAGGCACAACAATTAATGCAACAAATGCAAATGCTTGAAACTTATTTTGCAGATTTATCTCAAAGAGAAGGAACTCTTTACAGTGTTTTACGCGAGGCCATATCTGCCATAGCATCAATAAAATCACTCAATCAAAAGTCTGATTCTGAGGCTTTGGTTCCTATTGGCATGGGAACTTTTGTTAAAACCAAAATTTCATCTAGTGACAACATTGTTTTGAATATTGGAGCGGGTATTTCTTTAGAAAAAGATTCTACATCTGCAATAAATTATCTTGAAGCAAGAATCAAGGAAATAGAAGTTGCAATTCAAGACACGTCTGCTAAAAAAAATGATGCCGCAGCACAATTAGAACAAGGAAAAACTCAAATTAATCAATTAGTTCAATTGGATTCCCAAAGTAGATCAGGTTAAAATAATGTTTGATAAACTTCGTAGCGCATTTTCAGATGCGGCGAAAAGTCTAACAGAGAAAGAACTACGTGAAAAGGATATTGAAGATATTTTATTTGAACTAGAAATATCTCTTCATGAATCAGATGTTGCAAGTGAAGTTATTGATGAAATCAAATCAGATTTGAAAACTAGATTAATTGGAACCAAAGTAGAAAAAAACGAAATTGAAAAATTTGTAAAAGATAGTCTTATTTCTACCATTTCATCTTTATTTGACGCTGCAGGAAAAGTTGATGTTTTCAAACTTATCGATGAAAAAAAGAAATCCGGACAACCATTTCTGATTTTATTTGTTGGAATCAATGGGACTGGAAAAACAACATCGTTAGCTAAGATGGCCTATATGCTACAACAGAAAAAATATTCTGTAGTGGTAGCAGCTGCAGATACATTTAGAGCTGGAGCAATAGAACAGCTACGAGAGCACACAAACCGTTTGAACTTAAAACTGGTTGCTCAGAATTATAATTCTGATCCAGCTGCAGTAGCAAGAGATGCTGTTCTCTTTGCAAAATCTCACAAGATTGATTGTGTACTAATTGACACTGCAGGAAGAATGCAAACAAGCAAAAACTTGATGGAGCAAATAAGTAAAATCACCAAAGTTGTAAAACCTGATTTTAAAATTTTTGTTGGTGATTCTCTTGCTGGAAACGATACTGTTAATCAAGCAAAAGAATTTTTCGAATATGTAAAATTTGATGGTACTATTCTAACAAAAAGTGACGCTGATGCACGTGGAGGTGCCGCACTCTCTGTAGTAAAAATAACTTCAACTCCGGTTCTTTATTTGGGAATTGGACAGGAATATCCAGATCTAAAATCATTTGATAAGGAAACTTTCTTGGAAACTGTATTTGGTTCACTAGAAAATGTAGAATTAAAGAAATTAGAGCCAACACTAGAACCAGAACCAACACCAGAACCAACACCAGAACCAACACCAGAACCAACACCAGAACCAACACCAGAACCAGAACCAACACCAGAACCAGAACCAACACCAGAACCAACA
>JAQBBT010000059.1:0-5854 GCA_032125915.1 Nitrososphaerota archaeon | reverse complement strand
GATTTATCTAGATGACTCTATAATTAATACTCTAAAAACAAGTGATGGAATAATCTTTGATTGTGATGGTGTGCTGATAGATATTACAAAATCTTACGATCTTACAATAATTAAAACAACAAAGTATGTTTTAGAAAATTTTGCAAACATTACTGATTCAATAAAAATTGATTCGCAAATTATAGATGGATTCAAGTCTACTGGTGGATTCAACGATGAGGTCGATTTGGCATATGCATCAATTATTTCAATTGTTGCTGCAAAAAAGATTGGAAGAGATCAAAGAGAATTTATTTTTGACGTAATTAAAAACTGTGATATCTCAGGAATTATCTCTGCAGAAAAATTCATTGAGGGACTCGCCGAAATTAATGAAATTAAACACAAACTATCTTATCCTGGAACTCATCATGATAACCCATTATACAAAATATTTGATCAAATTTTTTATGGACCAGAACTTTATCAAAAACTCTTCAAGAAAAAATCTGACTTTAATGAATCTGGTTTAATTGAAAATGATATTGTAATTGTAAATGATTTACTAATCTCAAAACTCAAAACAAAATACAATTCAAAAATTTCTATTGTAACAGGACGAGGAAAAGAATCAGTTAGATATTCATTAAAAAAATTGTTAGATGAGTTTGATTTAGACAGTTCTGCATTTTTAGAAGATGAATCACGAGATATGGCAAAACCCAATCCTGTATCCTTAGTTGGGGCAATCACTGCAATGAAAAGTAGTAATGTAATTTACGTTGGCGATTCTATGGAGGATTTGATTATGGCTAAAAAAGCAACAGAACAAGGCTACAAAACCACCTTTTGTGGAATAATTGGAACAAGTAAGAATCCTCAAGAAAAATTAGAATTATTTGAGAAAAATGGGGCTTTGGTGGTATTAGAATCAATAAATTTCCTACCGAAGATAATAAATTTAGAATAGAGTAGAGTTAATCTTCTGTGATAGATATGAAATCAAGAAAAAGTTCCATTAACCGCAATACAAAGGAAACCAGTATTTCTGTTTCAGTTAATCTAGATGGAGCAGGCAAAACCACCATAAAGACTGGTATTAACTTTCTAGACCACCTAATTGTATCGTTTGGAAAACACTCCATGATGGATCTTAAAGTAAATGCAAAATCAAATGATAACATTGAACATCATTTGATTGAAGACACTGCAATTACTATTGGATTGGCAATTGACAAAGCTTTGGGTTCAAGAGCAGGAATTACTAGATTCAGCTATGCCTCTGTTCCAATGGATGAATCCCTTGCTGAGGCATCTATTGATTTAGTGAAACGACCATTTTGGAAATTGGTTCTCTCAATAAAAAGAAACAAAATTGAAGATGTATCTAAAGAAGATTTGGAGCACTTTTTTCAATCTTTGCTTCAAAACCTAAACTGCTGTATTCATCTTACTGTAAAGTATGGCGATAATGATCACCACAAGGCAGAATCTGCTATCAAGTCCCTGGCTGTTGCCTTTAGAGTAGCATCATCGTATGATAAAAAACAAAAAGGCATTCCAAGTACAAAGGGTTCAATGTAATGGTAAGTGTAGCAATATTTGATTATGGAGCTGGAAATATTTTCAGCCTAAAAAATTCCCTTGAAAAAATAGGAGCTACAGTTGATATTATTACAACTTTTGATAAACCCAACCACTATTCTGGTCTTTTACTACCTGGTGTTGGAAATTTTGATCCTGCCATCAAAAGCATCCATGAACACTCTAAGGTTGAATTCACTGACTATGTAAAAGATGATACTCCAGTATTGGGAATTTGTCTTGGTATGGAGATGTTTTTTGAGAAAAGTGAAGAAGGACATGAAAAAGGCTTAAGCGTAATTGATGGAGAAGTAATAGAACTTCCATCAACTATGAAGATACCTCATATGGGATGGAACAACTTGGAGATTAAAAAATCAGGTAAAATACTTGAAGGAGTAGATGATGACTCGTGGGTGTATTTTGTACATTCTTTTAGAGTAAAACCTGTATCAAATGATATAATCACTGCAGAATCTGATTATGGAATTAAAGTTCCAGCAGTTGTAGAGCAAAACAATTTTTTTGGAACTCAATTTCATCCAGAAAAATCAGGTAAAGTAGGCAGTATTATGATTCAAAATTTCCTTGACGAGTGTAAAAAATGAAGATAATTCCTGCAATTGATCTTATGAGTGGCCAGGTAGTACGACTCTACAAAGGTGATCCCACACAAAAAACAATCTACAGTGACAATCCAATTGAGATTGCCAAAAAATGGGAGCAAAACGGTGCTGACATGCTTCACATTGTAGACCTTGATGCCACATTAGGGCTGGGATCAAATCTCTCTATAATAAAAAAAATAATTGAAAATGTTTCTGTTCCAGTAGAGGTTGCTGGCGGTCTGAGAGACGAAACAATTGTTATGGATACAGCACAAATCTCAAACAGAGTTGTTTTGGGAACTTTGGCGTTTAAAGATAAAATAACTTTGAAAAAATTACTTGGAAAATTAGGTCCTAAAAAAATTGTGATTTCAGTTGATCACAAAGATGGTGAAATTGTAATACATGGTTGGCAGACAGGAACTGGCATTAAACTAATTGATGCAATCAAAGATTTTCTTGCTATGGGATTTTCTGAATTTCTGTTAACCAATGTGAATCGTGATGGGACACTTGAAGGTCCTGATTTAAAATTTCTAGAGCAAGCATGTAATCTAGAAAATGCAAATGTAATTGCAAGTGGGGGAATATCAAATGTAAAAGACGTGCAAGACGTTAAAGAAAAAAACTCGTATGGAGTTATACTTGGCAAGGCTCTATATGAAAATAAAATTTCAATCCAGGAGGCAAAAAAGATATCATGACACTAACAAAAAGAATAATTCCATGCCTTGATGTCAAAAATGGACGAGTAGTCAAGGGACTTCGCTTTGAATCAATTAAAGACGCAGGTGATCCTGTTGAGCTTGCTAAGCGATACAGTGATGAAGGAGCAGACGAATTGGTCTTTTTGGATATTACAGCTTCAGAAGAACAACGTGAAACAATAAAGAATTTAGTTAGAAAAGTTGCATCTGTTATCAACATTCCATTTACAGTTGGAGGTGGCGTAAAATCATTAGAGGATGCTCGCAACATTTTGCTTAATGGTGCCGATAAGGTTGGAATTAACACCAGTGCTGTAAAAAATCCAGAGATTCTTACAGAACTAATGAAAATTTTTGGACGACAATGTATAGTTGTTGCTATTGATGCTAAAAGAAACTATCAACTCAAAGAAAACACCAATGTATTTACTGAAGATGGCAAAGAATTTTGGTTTGAAGTTTTCATTTATGGCGGAAAGAAAGAAACAGGAATTGATGCCATAGAATGGGCAAAGCAGGCACAAAAACTGGGAGCTGGAGAAATCCTTCTTACCAGCATTGATAGGGACGGTACAAAAGATGGGTATGATATTTTGCTTACCAAAAAAATCGTAGAGGCTACCTCCATTCCTGTAATTGCCTCAGGTGGTTGTGGAAAACCCGATGATATGGTTGAGGTCTTTAAAGAATCAAATGTTGATGCAGCATTGGCTGCCTCCATATTTCACTATCAGACTCATGGTGTAAATGGTGTAAAGATGCATCTTAAAGACAACCAGATTCCTGTAAGGTTATAAGACATTGGATAAAAAAAGTACCATGCAAAAATCCATTGATGATATAGATTTTGAAAAAAGTGATGGACTAGTACCCATTATAGTTCAAGATGCAAATACCAAAGATGTTTTAACATTGGCATATTCTAACAAAGAATCACTAGAACTAACAAAAAAGACTGGAAATTCGTGGTTTTGGAGTCGTTCTAGAAATAAGCTCTGGATGAAGGGAGAAGAATCTGGTAATACTCAAAAGGTAAAAGAAATTCTTGTTGATTGTGATTCAGATGCAATTATTTATCTCGTAGAGCCATCAGGACCTGCTTGTCATACTGGTGAGAGAGTTTGCTTTCACAATAATTTAGAAAAATAATCTAGCAAACTGGATCCCAGTCTGTTCCTGGAAGTGTTTTATTTATCATTTCAAAATTTAGATTTGGATAATTCGTTCCTCTAAAAACCAATGCCCATTTTCCCACCACATCATCAACAGAACACAATCCACGTGTTTTTGATAATTGGGGATCCAAGTAATAGTTGAAGCCACCTTTGTCAGCTCCATCAAATGGAATGGTAAGATATACAGAGTAATGTGTATTGTTCAATGGTCGCATAACAGCAATCTGACCTTTATCTTGGAAATTTAATCCTCCAATTCTTAGGAAAATTTTCTCACCTAAAGCATACTGACTTCTATCAAGTTGAAATGGTCCTGAGGTTTGCCATTCTCTTGGCAATACTTCATACTGATTTTCATCGGCAATTTTTTCAATCTCATCTAATTTATCTACAATTTCAGGAGTATCCTCTGGTATGATCTCTTTATCTAGAATATCTTCAACCTCTATACCATTAGAATCTCCATTTGACAGTATCGCAATCGTAACTATACCTGCAATTATGGCAACGGTTATTGGTATGCCAGCTATGATGGCTTTGTTCATAAATTTAATTTTAGAAAAATCTCTAAAAAACCTTACTGATAATTGAAATATTTACAAAAATCCTATATTTACTGAATTTTTTCAAACAATTACTTTAGACTATCGATTTTTCATCAAAATACCTTATAACTACCATTAAATTTTTAATGTAAATAAATTAAGTATTACTTAACTTGATATTAGGATTTTTTATGTATGGTTTAAGAGGAAAACAAGATCTTGAGTAGAACTTCACTGCAATGCAGAGAATGCAAAAAAGAATACGATACTGCATTCAAGTACATCTGCGATGAGTGTTTTGGACCACTTGATGTAAAGTATAATTTTCCTAGCGTTTCAAAAGATACATTTTCTAATCGTGAGCATACATACTGGAGATATTTTGAATTACTTCCAATTGAGAACAAATCAAACATTGTAAGCATTGGTGCTGGAATGACACCTCTTATCAAAGCAGACAAGCTTGGAGAAAAATTGGGACTCAAGAATCTCTACATCAAAAACGATTCTGTAAACCCAACTTTTTCATTTAAAGACAGACCTGCAGGAGTTGCAATATCTAAAGCCAAAGAGTTTGGATTATCTGCAGTTGGTTGTGCATCTACTGGTAATTTAGCATCAGCTACTGCAGCTCATGCAGCAAAAGGTGGATTTCCATGTCATGTTTTTGCTCCAAGTGATATAGAAATGGCAAAGATTGCACAGGCTTTGTCATATGGTGCAAATTACATTGCAGTTGATGGGACATATGATGACGCAAATAGAATAGCTGCACAAATTGGTGATAGCAAAGGAATTGGAATTGTAAATATTAACATGCGTTCTCACTATGTTGAAGGCTCAAAAACTCTAGCATTTGAAGTCGCAGAGCAACTTGACTGGCAAGTACCTGATCAACTTATCGTTCCTGTAGGAAGCGGTGCAATGCTAAATGCCATTTGTAAGGGATTTGAAGAGCTACAAACAGTTTCACTATTAGATAATGTAACAAACATGCACATGATAGCAGCACAACCACATGGATGTGCACCTATAGTTGATGCATTTAAGAAAAACAGCAAAGAGGTAATTCCAGTAGAACATCCTGATACTGTTGCAAAGAGTTTAGCCATAGGTGATCCTGGGGATGGCAGATACGTTCTCAAAAGACTACAACAATACAATGGCTGGGCTGAGGAATGCAACAATAAAGAAATCTTAGATGCCATACTGTTACTGGCGCGAACTGAAGGTATCTTTACAGAGCCTGCAGGAGG
>JAQBBT010000058.1:0-4846 GCA_032125915.1 Nitrososphaerota archaeon | reverse complement strand
TTGTCCAAGGAATCCAATTCATGATTAAAGAAGGATTAATGAAAATACCTGTAACTGAACAAGGTTCAGGTTCGCATGACAATAAAATACCTGATTGGGTTAAGAATAATGCGGGATGGTGGGCAGATGGTCAGATTGATGACAATTCATTTGTCCAAGGAATCCAATTCATGATTAAAGAAGGATTAATGAAAATATCCAATTAATTCTATTTTTACATGTAAAACCATGTCTAAAGATTTCTTTTGTTGATCCAAAACTATCCATAAAATGGTAGATGAATTTCCGTGGAGTGAGACTTTTCTAGAGACAACTCCCTCTACTGGTCGAGTGACGAAAATAATTTGAAATATTTCATTTTGTGATTAACTGAATGTACGTTCGTAAAGTGTATGTTTTGAAATACTTTTTACATCTTTAATACATGAAATCTGATTAATGATTTATGAAGTTAAATGCAATCACAAATGATTCTGATGTATCTAAGACTGTAGAATTCCCTTGTATTTCATGTCATACAAACTGCTGCAAAGAGTATGTGATATTTGTTAACGCTCATGACATTTACCGACTCTCAATTGGATTGGGATTGGCTCCAGAGAGTTTTCTTGAGATTTATGGGGCCAAGGATTATGATCTTGGAATAAAGGTAGAGGAAGGTTTGCTAGATCTTGCTTTAAAACAAAAAGATAGCGGATGCATGTTTCTTGAAGAATCTAAAGATGTCTTTCGATGTACCGTAAATGACTTTAAACCAAGCGTGTGCAAATCATATCCATTTCAAAAGAAAAATGGAAAATTAATCCAGATGAGTGATAAGATGTGTCCTGTCGAGTGGGATACTAAAGAATTCGAGGCTATGATGTCAACGCATCTCAAAAAAGATGAAGATGAATGGAAGTTTTATGACGAACTTGTACTAGAATGGAATGCAAAGCATTGGATAAAAAAACCACTATCTGAATTTTTGAAATTTATGCTAGATAGAGTAGTTTTAGAATTTGTAAAGTCTTGATAATTAATTTTATCTTTGAATGATGAAAACGGTGATTCATGTTGCTCTACTGGTCGGGTAAATTTTGAATAAATATTCTCGCCCATTTTTATCCCCAAAAATGGCTCAAGTCTATAAGGAACTGAGTCTTTGAAACTATTTTTTTGAGAAAGAATCGATTCACAACAGTGGAATCAAGGAAAAACTCCTAAGAATATTTTACAAAATTTTCTTTTTGCAACAGTAAGGGCTTTTTTTCCTGATGGTGTGAGAGTGTATGTGATGGTCTTGCCTTCTTTTACCTCATCTAGAAATCCAGCTTCTCTAAGATTTTTTATTGCAGGATAAAGTGTTCCTGGACTGGGTTTTTCGCCTTTTCTCTTTACTATCTCATCGGCAATTTCTTTTCCATGCATTGGTTTTTTTGAGACTAAAAACAAGATTAGAAATCCAAGCATTCCCCTCATGTCGCAGCATTCCTCATCCATCTGTAATTATATCGGATGACCGATATATATAAATACATTTTAAATTATACATATCGTATGTCCGATATAAATGGAAAGGAGGTGATTGTATGGGTAATGGTTGTTGTGGTATAAGCGAACAAAGAGCACGAAGCTTCCTCACAAAAGAAGAAAGGATAGGAATGCTAAATGAATACAAAGACTATCTTGAAAAAGAAGCAAAAGGTGTTTCTGAAAGAATAAAGGATCTTGAAAAGGAGTAATCCTTTTTCCTAATTTTTTATTAAATAATTAAACTCTAAATTATTTTTTGAGAAGGGTTTTTTGGCTATTATCTGCATATCCAGTTTCTTATAATGGATTAAATCTTTAGATTTAATTATTAAGACGAATAACAAAAGTGAGTAAAATGAAAGTTTCCACAAATATGAAAAAGTCACTTAATGATCAAGTTGGACTCGAAGCCAGCGCTTCTAACAGTTATCTTGCAATGGCATCCTGGTGCGAGGTTACGGGATACGAAGGTGCTGCCAGTTACTTTTATGCACAATCTGATGAAGAAAGAATTCACATGCTCAAATTTGTCCATTATCTAAATGACATGGGTGCAACTGCCACAATTCCTGCAACAAAGTCTCCTGCTACATCATACAAATCACTTGAGATTTTAATCAAAACTGCATTGAAAAACGAACAAGCAGTTACTGCGGCAATTCATAAAATGGTTGAAATATCTCAAAAAGACAAAGATCACTCAACATACGCATTTCTTGAATGGTTTGTAAATGAACAAGTACAAGAAGAGACAAAATTTGAAACCTTATTACAAAAGTTTGATCTTATTGGTAGAGATAAACTGGCAATCAATGAGATTGATAAAATTCTAGCAACTCAGGCAACAGCAGCTGAACCTGCCCCTTGATCTTATTTCTAAAATAATTAATACCTCGTAATATTTTATAATTCCATGACGGTAATTGTAACTAGAATGCCAGGTGGAATAACTCAATTATTTAATACAGAGACAGGGAGAGTTACTTTCAAGTGCAAAGCAGAATCAGCTTTAATGCCAATAGATGCCTTTGGAGGAATCGTAAAGTTTAATCAAAAAGGTGCAACGGCAACTGTAACAAAACATTTGACTACTCTTGATTCCTGTGATGTTATTGAAGAAACAGACGAAGGTTTCAAAGAAGCACTGTCTATTGTAATTAAAGCAAAAAAAGAATTTACTAAAAACAAGTATGATGCAGCCCAAAAAGAAATTCAGGAATTAGAAAATAAATTATCCTCTCTTTGAAATTGATAACCTGTACTCATCTATTGAAACTTTTCACATTTGCAGCTTTTTACTAGGCATCTTCCATTTGCCTCAAAATGAATCGAGTTGTCATGATAACACCCAATTTTCTTGTTACTACAATTCATTATTGTGATTATTTCTAGTCATTAATCTTGTTTTCTAGACAATTATAATTACAAAGATGTCATAAGGGAATTATTGGCTGGAATCAAGAGTATTGGAGGGTTTTTCATGTTCATTGTAGGTGGAATTATTGCAATTATTGTAGGTTCTTTTATGATACGTGGAACTATGCACATGTGGGACAACTCTGAGTCTGATGAAAAAAAGAAAAAATAAAAAATCCTCTTGATTTTTTAAAAATCAGCAATTCAGTGAAGTAGAAATACTACTTTGAATTAGAAATAGTATGGTTGGACCTCAAGATGGTGGTTTTGGTTTTGATCAATCAAAAAAATATACTAGCGTAGAAAATCTGGATGATGTATGTGTACAGTGTCAGGCAGGCCAGCATAAAAAATGTCTTGCAAAATCAAAACAACAAAAAAGTTGTGAATGCGAACATTGTATGATATATGGATAATATTGTATCTCTAATCTTTTTAAATAATATTGGTTTTAACAAATATTGTATCAAATCAATATGAATTTCAATGTCTATTTTGTAGATGGGATTTTGGAAACAAAGTAATTGATATGTCAACTCATATTGGAAAACAACATGATCCATACAGATCCTAGTTAGATTATAGAGTAGATTCAATAATACGTATGAATGGAGAATTGACAATGTCGAAAATACAACAAATTGGGGCATGGGTTGGAATAATTGGTGGTGGTATAGCTTTCTTTTTTTTCTCGATGTATGCTGAAGATTTTTTTAGATGACCTTAAAAATTATTATTTTATTTTCTAGTTGTTCATGATGAATAAAATTTCCGAACATGTGAAGCAATTTTTGAATACTCAAAAATTGGGTTATGTTGCAACCGTTTCAGAGAATGGCTCTCCAAATCTTTCTCCAAAAGGAACCATAATTGCTTGGAGTGAGAATACTTTGGCATTTGCAGATATACGTTCTCCAAACACCATGAAGAATCTAGAAAAAAACCCTCATCTCGAAATTAATGTAGTAGATCCTTTGTTAAGAAAAGGGTTTAGGTTCAAAGGACAGGGAACTATTATAAAAAATGGTCAAACATATGATACTATTTTGAGTCACTATCGAGAAAACGGAATCAAAAGTCCTATTGGTGCAATTGTGCTAGTAGAGGTAAGTGATATTCTTGAGGTGACTTCTCCTCTATATGATCTAGGATTTTCTGAGGATGAAATGAGGGAAAAATGGAAAAAACATTTTCTTGATTTATAATTTATTGTTCAACTCTTCACTGTATTTTTTTAGTTTTTCTTTCGTGAGTTCATGTTCTTTGCGTTCTTTTTCTAATAATAGTTGAACTGTTTCAAGTTCTTTTTGAGACATGTTTAATTTTGATTTTAGAGATGCTGTAACTACACTTGCAGCTTCAATGATGCTTTTTGTATCTT
Organism: Nitrososphaerota archaeon; assembly: GCA_032125915.1. GTDB lineage: Archaea > Thermoproteota > Nitrososphaeria > Nitrososphaerales > Nitrosopumilaceae > Nitrosomaritimum. The sequence continues at coordinate 534 of JAQBBT010000058.1, read as the reverse complement.
GCTTTCCTCCAATTTGATCTTTAATGAACTCTTTTTCCTTATCTGTAAAAACACTCGTGTTATCAGAATTTCCTAGTTCTTGCTTCGCATTGTATAGTCTAGATGTGATTTCTTCTAGTTCTTTTTGAGTTTGAATTTCTTGTGACTTTATTTCATGTAAAATTGACTGCCCTTCTGAAATCATTTCTTTAATCTCGATATCTTTTTTTATTGATTCTTCCAATTCTTGATTAGTATTTTTTAGATTAGTTTCAGTTTTTTCTAATTCATTAATTGATTTCTTATTTTTCTGATATATTTCATCTGCGCCTTCGATTTTTTGTTTAGTGTCTCTGTATTCTCTTTTAACTACATCCAACTCCATTTTTTTTTGATTGATTTCTTTCTTTATTTCCATCAAATTAGTAACTGTCGAATTATACTCTTCTTTTACTACTTGTAAATTTTTTCCATGTTCTTTAATCTCTTCTGTCTTTGCTCTAAATTCATTTTGTAATTTTTCTACTTCTGCTTCGAGTTCTTCTTTTAGAATCA
>JAQBBT010000057.1:0-7533 GCA_032125915.1 Nitrososphaerota archaeon | reverse complement strand
CATCACTTCTGCTGACCTTACTGTTTTATGAAAATAAACTGCTTTGAACATTTGATATCTAGAATGCATCATAGATTCAAAGGAATAAAGTGCTGATTTCTCTAAAGCGAGTTTTTTCTTGTGGACATCCAGTGATTGTATCAATCTTTTGTGGTCAATTTTTGCATGTTCTGCTCCGGTAAAATATCCATCACGCAACAGATAGTCCATCATATCAGCACTTAGGTATCCGGAGACAATTTCATTTAGGTACTGATATTTTGAATCACCGAAAGCTACTTTGGTAATTAATTTTTTATCATATCCATTTTTTGATAGTGTGTCTCCAATCACTGATTTAAGAATAAGATTTTTTCCAAAATCCTCATGAGAGATTTTTTTTTGTTGTATTATTTCTTCAAAAAGATGTGAAAACGGTCCATGACCTATATCATGTAAAAGTCCTGCAAGTCGAAGAATTTCTATATCGTCTGATTTTAGAATTCCTTTTTCTTTTAATGCTTGTCCAGCCTGACTTGCAATATGCATTACACCTAAAGAATGCTCAAACCTTGTATGTTGAGCCGCAGGATATGTAAGATGAGCTCCAGAAAGTTGTCTAATTCTTCTTAATCTTTGAAATATTGGATTATCAATAATTTTTAGTTCATGATCATAGACACGAATAAAATCATGAATTGGATCAATGATATCAGAATAATTCTTTTTCATATCCCTATTTTTTTAGAAAAATTTTTCAAAATTTCTTGATGCACTTTTTCTTTTGATTGAGATGCATCTATTATTTTCCATCGTTTTTTCTTTGCAGTGTCACGATAAATTTTTGAAATTTTCTTTAAGAATTCTCTGTTTTTTTCAAACTTGTCTCGTTTTATTTTCTTTCTATGAAAGGATTCTTTTTGGGATACATCCAGTAAAATGACCAGATCAGCCTTTGGAAGACCAGTATCCAAATTTTCTAACCAATTTAATTTCATTCCATTTGCTATCCCATAAACTAGATTAGATTGATAGTATCTGTTCATTATTAAAACAGAATTTTTTGATTGTGCTTGTAAAATTTGGTCTAATTTTTCCCATCTATTTGCTGCCAAAAGACAATGAATTGTTTGTGGAGGGAATTTTCTCTTCCCACTAAGATACTTTGCAATTTCTTTACCTACAGGCGTGGTATAATCAGGAAAGCTAAAAATTTTAGTCTTAATTTTTCGTTTTTTCAAAGCCTTGGATAGTAATTCAGTTTGGGTTTTTTTTCCCGCTTGATCACCACCTTCAATTACAACAATCATAACTTAACAACTCAGAGAAATTAATTGATTAAAAATCTATCAATATTTTCAACTAATTTGGAAATAAAGTATTTTTTAAAAATTTTTAAACAAATTGATGGTATTTTAAAATGGATTTGAACAGATTATTCTTACTTTTGTTATTTTTGCTAGTTTTAGTTCCAAATTCTGTTTTTGGTGTTGCAGATATTGAAAATAAAGACGTCATAGCAGAATCACAAGATGGAGAAATTGTTTTGTCTTTGGAATTTGGCGAAAATCAATACTCTAGATTAGATAGAATAATTCCTACCTTACAATCAGGTTTGCTTGTATTGGGTGATAGAATAATGGAAATCCAAGATGCTACAACCAAAATCATGGGAAATTCTTTTGTAGTGCACTCAGAAAATATTTTAATTTACGCAAAAGGAATCGGAAATGAACATTATTTAATCAATAGCTATTTGCTTGGAAGCAATCAATTAGATCCAATAAAATTAGAAACTGTTCCAACTCTAGACGCTACTAATGGAATAAAAGAGGATATAAAACCAATAGAGATGGTTGTTTTGGTTCAACAAAATTTCAGAACTTTTTGGAATGAAAAGTATAACATCGCAATCAAGGTATTTGATAAAGATGTAAATCCAAATCCACAGTTCTACGAAAGTTTTGGGGCAATCAATCAAGCTGAGATTGATGTAACATTCAAAGATTTGGATGAAAAAGAATTAACTCAACTTACAGGCCAAACAAATTCAAAAGGATTTTGGAATGGAAGTCTCTTTGTAAATCAAAATCTACAATCAGGTGGTAAGTATATTGTAGAAGTAAATGTTACATATTTGGATTCAAATAATTTTCAAGAACTTGAAACTTTTGTGGTTCAGGATGTTAGAAGCACAGATTAATTGGATTGAGAGTAAAAAGAATTATTAAAAAATTGTTGTTCTAGAAAAATTCTATCAAGGTTTATAACCAAAAATTGAGTACATATCTCAAAATGGGACTAGTTAAATCTATGGCAAAAGAAATGATGAAAGAAATTGGGAATAAATCAAGAGAATTCTACGAATTTATTTTACCTCCAGTGGATATACATCTGGACGAAGAAAAATTAACTTTATTGATTGACCTTCCTGGGTTTGAGAAAAAAGACATCAAACTATCACTTGATGAAAATATTTTATCTATTCAGGCATGCAAACAAATCTCTGAGGAGGAAAATCACAATATGATTTGTAATCAAAGACCCAACACAATTGATAAAAAAATAAGATTGCCAGTTGACGTTAAAGATGATGAAAATACTGTAAACTCGGCAAAATATTCACAAGGGGTATTATCAATTATTATTCCCGTTCAAAAACATGGTAAAGATATCAAAATAGAATAATTATTTTTTTCTAAATATAATAAAAATGCTCATTATGATTAGAGAACCCACTAATCCGGTTATGCCAATTGCCTCATTTGAAGAATATAAAACTGCAGATCCCAAAAAGATTGCAGCTGAAAGAATACTACCAGAAAGAAGCACATTTGATTTAGGTTTTGCATTTAAAAGTTGAATTGATCTATTATCATCAATAAATTTTTTTATTTCAGGTGCAATTGAGATGGTTGCATCAATTGATTTTGCAAATCTTTGAAATGAATATTTCAATTCTTCAATATAAGCATCTTTGATGAGACTTTCCTCTTCTAAAATTTCTCTTAATACTTTGACAAATTTAAAATCAACCTTATGTTGTTTGTAAATTCCTTCAATTATTGATGCCATTCTCATGTACAAAGCAAGATTTTTTGGAAGAACAAAAGGAAATTTACTCATTGTTTTATTGGCAAGTTCCATCAAACTTTGTACTTCCATTTCATCAGGTTTTTTTCCATGCATAGCCCTAACAGTAAGCTCAATTCCCTTTTCAATTACTGAACGGTTAAAATCAGGAGTAAGCATTCCAAGGTCATTCATTGCATTGACTGTTCGTGGTGGGTCTTTCTCAACTAAAGCCAAATAAAGTCGAATTAATCGTAATCTTGTTTCATTATCTAGCCTTCCAACCATGCCATAGTCATAAAGGATGATTTTTCCATCATCAGTAACTGAAATGTTTCCAGGATGCGGATCGGCATGAAATAAGGAATGACGAAGTAACATTGTGAAAAATATCTTATGAACGTCAATGACTAGTTGTTGTCTGTCAATACCCTTCTCATCTAGAGCCTTAACATTTGTAATCTTGATTCCTGGAAGATATTCCATAGTTAAAACATTTTTCGAGGAATAGTCATCATAAACTGAAGGAACAATTACTTTGTTGCTTTTTTTCATATCATTTTTAATTTTTTTAAGATTTGAGGATTCAATTGTATAATCCATTTCCTCATGAATTGTTTCAATGAATTGAGAAAGCATTGCCTGTGCAGAAAAACGCAAGTTTGGGTCCACAAATCTCAATGCAAGTGGGAGAATTTTTTTTAAAACCTCAAGGTCTTCTGCGACTATTTTTTCGATTCCAGGTCTTTTTACTTTAACAACAATTTGTTGACCAGAAATAGATCCCCGATAAACTTGACCTAAGGATGCACCAGAAATGGGATTAGGATCAATTTCATCAAATTTATCATTAATTGGTCCAAGATCATTTTCAATTATTGGTTTTACTTGTTCAAATGGGGCAGATGGAACCTCATCTTGCAGTTTAGCTAGTTCTTCCAAATAAGGTTGAGGTAAAATATCTGCCCTAGATGAAAGCCATTGCCCAAGTTTTATGTAAACAGGGCCCAAGGTAATGAAAGTGTTTAAAACTTTACGAGCATTTTTGCGGTATTTTTCAGTATCAATATCTTTTCCCTCTTGTCTAACCCAAGTTCTTCTATCTTTACGTAATGCTAGAATTGAGGGAAGAAGTTTGATTAGAACTTTTATGGTTCGCTTGGTTGACACTAGAATTACTCCAAATAATTTTTAATTTTCTTTGTTGTGGTATACCCTAGATATCCCATGATCATAGAAGACAGTAAACCGGTGGATATGGTAAACTTTTTTGATTTGTTGTTTTCGAATAATGAATTTCCTATCTGCAACCCTCCAAAAACTGCACATGCTAATCCAGCTAAGACTTCTGGTGCATCATAAAGTAAATGTCCCAAGGGATCTTTTCGAGGATCAATTTTATCAGTGTGAACTAAAAATTTATCATCATATTCTCTAATGTGTAAGTTACCATATCGATATTGTTTTTTTGCACCATTTTTTTGTCCAAGAAATGTCTCTTTAGCTCCATCTATCATGAATTCTCGTAATTCTTTTGGGACTACAATCTCATCCCCAGACATGATCGCAAGATCCACTCAGTGCTTATAATCTTAGTTGTAGGGGTTAGCCACAACTTGAATTTAGATAGGTAAAGTTGGAGATAAAAAATGTAAATTTATTTTTTATTGGATTAATTATTTTGATCGTAGAAATATTTATTGTGATTTTTGATTATTCTCAAATTCAATATTTTGAAAATTTTGAATGCAATTCATATTTCTTGCTTGAGGAGGAGGAAAATATCCATCAAAGACTGAAAGTAGAATTTTCAATAGGAGTTATATTTTTGGTTATTGGGATTGTTCTATGTGTTTTTTCTTTAATTAATAAAACAGAAAAGAAAAATTAGATATAATCACAAAATTATTGCCAAGTCAAATAAATTATACACAACTTTTAAACATTTTATTTTTGTAGACAAAATTGAATTATGGATTATCACATTATGGATTATAATACTGTCATTAAACGAATTCAAATGTACATGAGCAAATTTGATGGGGATTATTCGGATTGGTATGTTGGAATAGCAAAAGACCTAGACGAGGAATTGTTCAAATTACATAAAGTTGAGGAAAATGGTATTTGGATTTCATTTGGAGCAGACACAGATGAAATAGCTAAAAAGGTTGAAAGTTATTTTCTTGATAAAAAAACTGATGGAAAGCCTGTAAAATTAGACGAAAATGTTAGAATTGTATATGCCTATAAAAAAAATTCTAAAACAGCTCCTTGAAGATGATGAGAAATTTTATTGAAATTCAAGATTAAATTTAACCACGTTTAAATTTTGAATTATTTATGAAATTATAATTTTTTGATGAATATATTTTATTTTTTTAAAAATATGTTCAAATTTATTTTTTAGAATCCTTAAGTTTATCTTTGTTAAATAAAATAAAACTACCCAAAAAAACTGCGATCATTGCTATCCCAGTCAAATAAGCATAGTTGAATCCAATCCCTGGATGGTCTTGCTCATGATATGTATGAATGACAAAGGTAGCAACCAATAGAATTACGCCTAATATTGTTAGTTTTTGATGTAATTCCATAATTTTTGATTTACCAATATGTATATGAATTTAAAAAATCTCAAATCATAAAACATGTCTATTGTTCATCTTTGATTTCTGATAATTTTTTTATTACTTGTTCAAGTTCTTTTTTGTTATCATTAATTACTTTTTTAAGAACTTCAATCTCCTTTTTTATTTGTTCTAAATAAACATCATCGGATTCTGTAATTTTTTTTTCTAGATCACTTAATACTTGTTGATTGTATTGATTTATTTTTTCTAAATCTTCTTGGTATTTTTCTAATTTTTCATAAGGGGTTAAAGTGTTTACAACTTCCTCAACCTCATAGTTAGAAAGAAATCCTACCGAAATTATTGAAATTCCAATAACTGATACAGCAATCATTATGATAATACTTAATCTCAAAGTGAATCTATTTGGAATTTTATATTATTTGTAATTTAAAATTTCATCTAACTATTCTCAATTTCTTCTTTTTTACGCCTACGCATTACAAAAATTGCCACAACAATGGCAATAACTATTGGAATAATTATCATCACAGTGTTATCTTCAGATTCATCATTTGATGGTTCTTCTACAAAGATTGTAGTTTCATAGGGAAGAAAAATTTCATCTCTTACATTATCTTTGTATCTTACGATGATTTTAATATCATGTTCTCCATATTTTGGCTCTCCATCAAATTCCAGCGGTATGTTAAAAGGAACAGGTGCATCTATTTCGATTTCATCAATAAATTGTGTTTGTTTTTTTATGTTCGAATTACCCATAGGCTCTAGGGAAACAAAACCAAATAATGCATCTTCATTCCCTTCATTAATAATTTCACCAATTACCATCTGAGTATCAGATAATTCAATTACACTTATTCCATAAATTGAAAGATCAATGAGTCCTTTGATGTAGAAATCAACAATCTTGTCTACTGACTGCAGATCACCATGTGTATTATAATATTTAATGGTCAACGGAATACGTAAAGTCTCACCCTTTAGACTTTCCGGCACGTAGACAGTTGCAGTTAATTGTCTAGAAGACTTTGGTGCAATATTTCCAACATCCCAGTTAGATTCTAAAATAACTACATTTTCCATGTTGGTAGTAGAAGAGGCAGTTGATGCCATTTCTGTTTGTGTATTGCTTGCAACAATATCAACACTAGAAAGTGGTGCAGTTCCGTCATTTGAAATTACAATAACCACATCATTTGTTTTTAGAGATGTTAGAAATGGATCCAAAGCCCTGACATTAATTGAACTATCACCCGTGACTTTGAAAGTAAAATCAGAAAATGATGTCCTTATTCCTGACTCTCTTAATCTGGAATATTCAACCATAACAGTGCCGGGATATTGTTGAATTTTTCCATTTTTGTCAATATTGACAAAAAATGTCAAGTAAAAATTATCACCTGCAAGAGAATTAGAACCACTATCTGCAAAGATTACAGAACCTTTACCATCTGAGCCTGAAAAGTCTAGTGGTAAAGATAATTGGCCCCTGATTCCTGTGATATCCTGTGAACCCACATTAGCAAATACAACTGTAAATGGAATATTAGAATCACCAGGTTCAATCTCAATTTTTTGATTTAAAGTTCCAAAATATGCATCAAGGAATTTCACGTCTCCAAAGTCTCGTTCAAATGGTGAATTACCAAATCCACCAGAACTAATTTGCGCAAAGGAGTTATCAATTATCAATGGAGTCAATAGCAATACTGTAATAGAAAACATAATTTTTGAATTAATCATACAATTACCTCCAGTTTTGAAGGTTGTTCTCCTTCAAAGGCTCTACCATCTTTGATGGTAATTATTTTATCTACATCACCAAAATGTTCTGGTTCGTGAGTTACAACAATGAAAGTTTGATTGAGTCTTTTTGCCATTGATT
>JAQBBT010000056.1:0-3218 GCA_032125915.1 Nitrososphaerota archaeon | reverse complement strand
TGTAACAGTAAAATGTTACATCTCTAGGCTCGTTTTCGACCAAAGTCAAAGCAGCAAAAAACCACTTTGTCTTTTGATCAAAAATAAAACAACAAAAAATTACTTAATCATATGTTTGCGCAAATACAACATTTATGGCTCTTCAATGCATGGTGCCATATCCAAATTATACTGCATGTGTTGCGCCTCACTTATTTTGTTAAACTCTGGATTCATTGCAAATTCCGTCATTTGCTCACATTCCCATTCAGACCAAAATTTTGTTCCGTTTTCATCAAAGTACCCTGCAGCACCATATGCAACTACTAGTGGAACTACAATAATTACCAAAATTACTGCAATCTTGAGATATTCTTTTTGAGTGTATTTTTTCTCCAAGCGTATTTTGCAAAAAAATCTACGGTTATTTTACAGTATACTCAAAACCATGCCAAAACATAATCCAACGCCCATACCTTTCTGAGCAAAACTATACCAAACTCTGCAAAGTTCCCATAGTTTTACGCTTCAACTATATACCAAATTTATCAAAAACCAAGCATTGGCAAGAATTGGACTAGTTATTGTAATTGCTGCAATAATAATTTCCATGGCAGCTGCCATGTACATGTACACACAATATCAGATAAATTTTATCCAATCTGTTGCAGGGGAGCCAGTAACTGTAGGGCCTGTAGAGTACATCATAACATTTGATGGAACACACCAAGGAAACAAAGAAACCATTCCCGAAAACACGTTTGTGAAAATTAGAATAATAGCCAAAAACATTAGCCAAGAAACAACTAGAATGTCTGGCGGTCAATTTTACCTAATTGATGATAAAGACCAAAAACACGAAGCATTGTATGGTAAATTTTCTGAAGAAGACCTGTTTAATGACAATTTAGAGCCGGGAAACCCTGCAAGTTGGACTACACAGTTTGATATTCCATATGATGAACAAAAACAATACAACATTGTAATTCGTCCAACAAAACAACAATCAACAACAGATATTGCAAGAATTTGTATTACAAATTGCTGATCGCAAAAAATTAAAAAATTTTTCAAAAAATTATTGTCAATAATTCCTATTTTCTGGGCAACAATGTCTGACTTCTACCATATAACCGCAATGACTAGTCGGTGTTAGTAATGGCATCCACTAAAGCAACACGTGCAGCAGCAGCCAAAAAGGCAGCACGTACAAGAAAAAGAAATGCAGCAGCTAAAGTAGAAGCCGCAGCTAAAGCAGCAACTTCAAGAAAACGAAGTATTGCAGCAAAAAAAGCAGCAGCAACTCGAAAAGCAGCAGCACCTAGAAGAGCAGCTCCAAAAAGAAAAGCAGCAGCAAAACGAACTGCACCTAGAAGAGCAGCTCCAAAAAGAAAAGCAGCAGCAAAAAGAAAAGCTCCTGCTAGAAGAGCAGCACCTAAACGAAAAGCAGCAAGAAGACGATAAGCTGCTTTTTACAACTTTTTTCTAACAAGATTTACAAGTATCAAATTATAATATTTCTAAATTCGAGTTTAGAAACATTATTAATTTCTAGTCGTCATTCATTTTCAATTCAGGCAAGACAAAAACATGTTCAGGCTTTATTTTAAAGACAATTCTTTTTTCATCTTCTCTTTTGAAAGGATAATGATCACGGCCAAGATATTTCTGAGTTAATTTGTCTGCATGTTTGTAATCATAATCAGGAATCATCTCAACTACTTTTCCCCTAACTGTTGTCATGTCAAGTGGGTTGTCTTTTGAAACAACAGATACTGCAACACGAGAGTCACGTAGAACATTTTTGTGTTTTATTCTTCCTTCTGCAGTGTTTACTAAAATGTGGCCATCCTCAAAGTTTGCCCATACAGGGGATAATTGCGGGGAACCGTCTTTCATCAGAGTTGCAATAAAAATTAGATTTTTATCCTGAAATAGTTTCACAGCTTTTTCATCCATTTGATTTATGACAAGTCATACTAGATAATTATCTTGTCATGTCACAAAAGATATCAAATACAGAAGAAAAAGAGGTTGTTATTTCCCTGGTTTTTCCAATATATTGGTCATGGCTCTATTCATAATCTCCATAACCAAATACTGAGAATAGTCCACTGGTTCCTTTGTTTTGCTCTTTTTTGATTTTATAGTTTTTGGAATTAGCCCCTTGAGAATTTTTTCAATTTTAACAGATGTGCTATCTATTACTTTGGAGTATTTTGAATCAAAATCATCAGGTGTTTGATATCCCAATAACTTTGTGGATGTGCTGTAGAATTTAGTGATGGCGCCACGAGATTCCTCAATTCTTACAATTACTACCAGTCCTGAATTTTTCAGAATTTCCAAATGGTGTCTTACAGTTGTCAAGGCTTTTTTGTATCCTGTCTTTTTTAGTTCATTTGAAATTTGTTCGGCCGACAATGAATGTAGATATAAAATTTCCATGATTTTTGCACGTGCAGGGTCTTCAATTGCACGAGCGTGTGCTATGCTTGTTGTAACAATACGATTTACTTTGATTGGTTTTTCTAATAATGTAGACATACAAAGTAGCCTCAAATTCTGATCTAAAAGATCCTCGTATCATATTTTTTTGTCTAATCGCATTAATTTTTACACATTATGATATTTTTCATAGTGCTATCACGTTATAGATTGCACTATCATAATTGTAGTAGTATAATCATGAATATTGATAGCATTACAATGAATATCCAAGTGGCAATACAATTATTGTAATAGTACTAAAAATAATAAAAAAGGGCAAAAAATAGTCCATCTGAAAAACATATAGCGTCATATGGGTCAAATCATGCCATCTGGATGATTTTTGTAATGTGTTCTAGAATTGAATTGGAGTTGAGAGCTAGCTTGGAGTCAATGCTTAGTCATGAAATTAAAAATATTAAAAATTAAAGAGAATGACCAGATAATTTTTCATATGCGGTAACATAACGTTCTGTCATTTTTTGTATTATTTCTGGAGGTATTTCAGGAGGTGCGGGTTCTTCTCCTGCATCTCGTGCATCATCAAATTGTTTTTGATATCCATTTGCAGTTAACCAATCACGTAACAGTTGTTTGTCGTATGCATCTTGAATTTTTCCAACAGTATAGGAATCTTTGGGCCATAGTCGGTATTCATCAGGCCCTATTGAATCACCCAAGGTAATCGCCCCATTTAAAATTCCAAATTCTAATTTCAGGTCAGCTAAAATAAAACCTGCACCATCGGC
>JAQBBT010000055.1:0-2593 GCA_032125915.1 Nitrososphaerota archaeon | reverse complement strand
ACTCTACAGAATTAAAAAAATTAAAACAAAGACTTCTAAAATCAGATCCATCCTCAGAACAATCAAAGATTATCAAGAAAATGGACATTATTTCCACTAAAATGGAGAATAATCAAAAGCAATCCACCAAAGTTATAAAATCAAGATTAAAGGATATGAAAAAAATTCACAAAAACAGAATCTAATCTTTCTCATCTAGTTGTTTTACCAGTTCTTTAATATCCAATATTTTACATTGTAATTCATTACATTCTGCTTTTGATTTTTCAGTCATAGCAACACATCACAAAAAAGATGAAAAAACACTTACATTCTAAAATTTGACTTTGATCTTCATAAATTTGTATTAATTGCAATTCCTAAAATATGTGAATATCAAGAAATTACACATTGGATGAAAGAGATAAAGAAAGAGAAGAGGCCACTAAAAAAGTACTCCATCTACTAGAAGAATGGGGTAGTGATTCAAGATTTATCTGGTTTAGAGAGATTCATAGAATTACGGATGTTGACAAGGGAATACTACGAAATATCCTAAATGATTTGAGAAAATCAAATGACATTACAGAGACTCAAAAAGACACTCAACGCAAATATTTTTGCTTAAAAAAATACTATAAAAAATGTCAAGACGTAGAAAAGAGATTCAAAGGAAAATCAACAATGCTAAAAGATGGAAGTAAAGTAAAAGTTTATCAAAATACTACAAAATCTGCAGAGCGAACAAGAAAAAGATTAGAAAAACAAAATATAAAACGAAAAGTGAAGGTATACGCTAAATTTAAAGGCAGAACAAAGATGAAAAACAGAACCAGACCGCACAAGTCTTAATTTTACTTTAAAGACTCTTCTGCTTGTCTTCTAACTAGATTAAATTCAGCACGTTTTATTTTTGAAGATTCTGAAACATCTTGAGTCATATCAAATAGTTGGTATAGTTCCATATCAGGTATAATTTCATCTTCTTTTTCATCCCCCAAATTCGCCTCTAAATTTGCCAAAATATCTACATTTTCCTCTAGTATCTTGAGACATTTTTCGACTGTTTCAGGAAGGTCATCATCCATCATAGTTACTTGAACTAGTACAGTAAATGATTTTCTGTAGGTTGTTTGATAAAATGCCTTATTGTTCTGCTTTTTCTCTTAGGTGAGGCATCACGTGGGAGGCAAATTTGTCAATTGATCCAAAGTAATTTTTGCCCCAAAATCTAATTACAAAGTGGTTAACTCCTGCCTCCATGAACTTTTCAAAGATTGGAATCATGTCATCTGGAGTACCAATAGCAGTTGATGAACGTGCAACTGCATCAGGCATCTTTGTTGCAGCTTCTCTCATTTTTACAATCCAGCTTTGATCAGACATTGAATATTCTGTAAAGTATTTTACAAAATCAAATCCCTCAATTTCTTTTAAGCCGTGTACTCTAAGTATTTCGGGTTTAAACAAACTTACTTTAACTGCTTCCTTCATTTTTGCCCAAGACTCTTCTGCATCTTCAGAAAAGTAAACATCAATGTCAAGTGCCATTTGGAAATTATCTTTTTCTTCTTGTGTTCTGTTGTATTTGTCCATGGATGTCACTATTTGTTTTCGATGATCATCAAACAATGCGGGAGTATAACCAATTGGCAACCAACCATCACCTAATTTTCCTGTTAAATCTAATGTGCGCTTTCCACCTGCTGCCATGTAAGTTGGTGGATGAGGTTTTCTAATTGGAGGAGCTTGCAAACAAGCACCTTCTAGTTTGTAATATTTTCCATCATAATCCACAGTGTTATCAGGAGTAGAGGCGTACAAAGTTTTGATTACTTCAATTTGTTCTGCCCATTTTGATACAGGTTTTTCAAATGGAATACAAAATTCTTTTAGATTCTGAGCTTCACCTGCACCAATTCCTAAAATTGCTCTTCCTTTAGAGATTCTATCCAAAGTAATTGTAGCTAGTGCGATATTTGATGGATGACGTCGGATTGCATCAGTAACACAAGTTCCCAATTCCACGTTACTTGTTACTGCAGCAATAGCTGATAACATGACCCAGGGATCAAGGACAGTTGCATTTTTCCATTGAGGGACGTTTGTATGGTCCATATAGAAAATTGAATCATATCCTGTTTTATCAGCAAGAATACAGGCAGTTAAAATCTGATCTTCAGTATACCCGGCTCTTGCAACATTTAACCCGTTTTGAATACCAAATTTGAGTTTATTTTGAGTCACGTACCATTAGGTCAATGTATTAGGATAAATAAGTTTGGTGGCGATTGTTGGTTTTTTCAATAAAATAGAAAAAATGTAAAAAAAAGATGAATTTTTTACAGATTATTTGTTTTGATATCTTCAAGACACTTTATGACATCTTGCTTTGATATTGGAATAGGATTTGGATCCAAATGTCCTTTATCAGTCATTACTACATCTGCAGCTTCTGAAACATCGGCTTTAAGACTTAATTTCTCAAAACCAAGTTTTCCCATGGCTTCCTTGAATCTATCATAAAAGATGGATTTGTTATGTTTGTGAGCTACTGTGGTACAAGAGGACAGGGAATATCCGTGAGGCACCCCTTCATTTGAGAAGACATACG
>JAQBBT010000054.1:0-2630 GCA_032125915.1 Nitrososphaerota archaeon | reverse complement strand
TACTGGGATTGATCATCCTAATGTTATTGGCTCCTCATTAGGTGGGCAAGTAGCGGCAAATTATGTTTCCAAGAATAACAATATGGAAAAATTAATTCTTGTATCTCCTTCTGGAATTATGAAGACATCTACTCCCGCATTAGATGCTTACATAATGGCAGCACTCTAGCCTAATGACATAAATGCAAAAAATGCATTTGAGATGATGGAAGGATCTGGCAGTGAGACAGATGCAACAATTATAGAAGGTTTCATTGAAAGGATGAAATTACCAAATGCAAAAATGGCTTTCATGTCTACTATTCTTGGTCTAAAAAATGCAGAAATAATTACAAATAAACTCAAAACAATAAAGGTACCTACCTTGATAATTTGGGGATCGGATGATCCTGTAATTCCGATCCAACATGCTGATGGATTTGTATCATCGATCAAAAATTGTGTTTTTTATAGGATGGATGGGTGCGGACACACTCCTTATGTTCAAAATCCAAAAGAGTTTTCAGAAGTTACTATTGATTTTTTAACTAGTAATTAGATATGGTTAAATATCGCTTGATACCATATAAAACCAATGAGCGGTAATTATAGCCAATATGATCCTACATCTATGTTCAAAGACTGGATACAAAAAAGTGGACGCGCACAGGCTGAATTTATGAAAAATTTTGGCTCATTGATGAATAATCAAAGCTCCAACACATTCAATCCTTTAGCGACGTTGAAAACAATGTCTGATACAACCCGAAACACACAGTCCAATTTAATGGAAAATGTGAGAAACCTACAGAGCAACAGCATGGATACAATGTTCAACATTGGACAAATGCTTCCATCTTTCCTGAATTGGGGAGCTTACAAAACAACTGTTGGCAGTGCTGGCAGAATTTCAATTCCAGAGGCAGAAAGAAATGCCCTTGGACTGGGGGAAGGAGACTTGGTTCAAGTCATTATTCTTCCTATAGGAAAAAAATCAGCTAATAAGGAGGTGAAAGAATGAGTAAAAACGAGCAAACACAAGTAACTCCAAAAGATGCATTTTCAGTATATCAGGAAAACGTGGATAAAATATTCACGACCATTAAACAATCAGTACCACAGTATCATCAATCAATTACTAACATCCAACAAGAATATTTGCAAGCATATGAAAATATTGTAGATTCTTCAATCGCATTACAAAAAGAATATGCAAAGAAATTCGGTATCGCAGCAACTATTCCTGAAACAATGATAAAAACAATTCGTGATTCCACAGAAGAATTTGCAAAAGCAGCTTCAATCCAAAATCAAATAGCACTTGCAACAATTGATGCAACACAACAAAACATCAAAACTTTTAACGACAATGCAAAATCATTTGCGAATCTAAACAAAAACATACTACAATCATGGATTTCCACATTTACCACTCCTAATAATTAGGAGAAATTTTTTTTCTTTTTCTTTTTTTAAGATCTCTCTAGTAACCATTTACCAAGTTCTGGAAGAACTTTTTTCTGAGATAGTGAACTGGCAATCATTCCGACATGTCCTGTTGGATACATTCGTAGGGTCTTATCTTCACTTCCTACAGCATAGTGTAGTGGCATGCTACATTCTGGTGATACCAAATGGTCGCCTACGGCTACTTGAGTAAAAATAGGCATATCTATTTTTTTCAAATCTATGTGATGATTATTTACATACATTTTGTTTTGAATCAATAAATTATCTTGATAGATATCCTTTATCCACTGTTTGAATAATTCTCCTGGGATTGGAGGTGTGTCACTAAGCCATTTTTCTACTCGTAAGAAGTTGTCTACGAATTGTTTGTTATCGATATTCTTGAAAAATTTTACGTATTTCTCGATGCCTTGTTCAAATGGTTTTAACACTGAAAAGCAATAATACATGAATTCAGGAGGCATATTGCCAATAGTTTCCACCATTTTATCCACATCCATGTTTTTTGCAAGATTGCTAATCACAGTAGTGTCTCTCCAACCATCTATTACTGGAGCCGTGGCAATGTAGTTTTTTACGCTTTCAGGATGTAGTGTGGTGTATGCAGTTGCCAAAGTCGCACCCGTACAATATCCCTGCAAAGATATTTTTTCAACTGAAGATTCATTTTTAATAAATTCTACTGATCCATCCAAATAACCATTAACATAATCATCAAAGTCAAGATACTTGTCCATGGCAGTGGGTGCTCCCCAATCTAACATGTAAACGTCAAATCCCTGCTGCACCAAATTTCTTACCCAGCTTTTTTCTGGTTGAAGATCTAAAATGTGGTATCTGTTGATTAACGCATATGAAATTAACAAAGGCGTTTTATGTTGCTTATCTGTTAATGGTCTGTAATGCAATAATCGTGTTTTATCAATTTCTTGCACTACGTCATGTGGAGTTGCTTCTAGAACAATTTCATCCGGAGCTGGAACTAATTTTGGTGCATTGAGTACATTTTTATTAAATTTAATAATCTCTTCCATTATTTTGGGGTCTATTGCAGTTTCACTTTTCATTTTTTTTCACTTCCTTTTTCTTTTTTGATTCGATTTCTAATTTCATGATTATTTTTTTAATCGAATGTATTTATTTATACATTTAATCAATTTATTCTTTACTTTGTAAATTTA
>JAQBBT010000053.1:0-2671 GCA_032125915.1 Nitrososphaerota archaeon | reverse complement strand
TACATGAACAAAATGTCCATGGAGATGATGCAAATGAATATGAGGCCTATGATGATTACATTTGTACCATTAATTTTGATTTTTTATTTAGTATTGCCACAATTATTTTCTTATACTGTAGCCATGTCTCCAATTCCTCTTAATGTTATTCCGGGAGACTTTTTCACACTAACATGTACTGCGGCACAAGCAGCTGATGCGGAACACGTTTGCTTTGGGAAAGAAAATGACTTGTACTTATGGGCTTGGTATTTTCTCTCATCAATAGCATTCAGTGGAATTATAATGAAACTCACCAAAACCACAATGGGAGTTTGACAAAATCAATCGTAATTTCTGGTCCTCCAGCAGTTGGAAAAACTACAGTAGCTAAAGGACTAGCAAATGAATTCAATTTAACATATCTTAGTGGAGGTGATGTTCTAAAAGGCATAGCAAAGGAACAAGGATTTGAAGTAGATGGTGATGATTGGTGGGATACTGAAGATGGGATGAAATTTCTAGAACAAAGAGAGACAAATTCTGAATTTGATAAAAAAGTTGATAAAAAACTAATCGATCTTTTCAAAAAGGGAGGCATGGTGATTACAAGCTATACTCTTCCTTGGTTAGTTGATGACGGAATAAAAATATGGTTAGGTGGCTCTCATGATAGCAGTTCAAAAAGAATGCAAAACCGTGATAATATGAGTTCGAAAGAAGCATTTGAGGTAACAAAAGAACGTTATGATAAAAACAAGTTGTTATACAAAAAATTATACAATTTTGACTTTGGAGAAGATGTCACTGTATTTGACAAAATAATTAATACTGACAATCTTAATGCTGAACAAGTAATTGAAGCATCAAAAGAAACTGTGAGGAATTTTCTTTGACATTAAAACAATTAGAAAATCTAGTTGAAATTGATCAGGACATAACGGATAATGCTTATGGAACTTATTATGATAAACGAAAAATAGAGCAACTACTTAATTACGGTTTGATAATTTTGGACAAACCTCCCGGACCTACAAGTCACGAAACAGTAGCATGGACAAAACGACTGCTTAAAATTCCAAAGATTGGTCATAGCGGAACCCTTGATCCTCAAGTGTCAGGTGTTCTTCCACTAGGTCTTGGGGAAGCAACAAAAGCCTTGGGAGTTTTACTTTATGGTCCAAAAGAATACCATGCTCTTGGACGATTTCATTCTCTTCCTTCCAAAGAAAATTTAGAAAAAACAATCAAATTGTTTACGGGTGAAATTTTTCAAAAACCTCCTCAACGTTCTGCAGTTGTTAGACAAACAAGAATAAGAACTATTTATGAATTAGAAGTCCTTGAGCAAAAGGAGAGGCTTCTTTTGACACGAATACTTTGTGAATCTGGAACCTACATTAGAAAACTTTACTATGATATGGGCGAATTTTTAGGGGCAGGTGCTACTATGATAGAACTCAGAAGAACCCGAGTTGATCAATTTCGAGAATCTGATGGATTGGTAACATTGCATGAACTCGCGAATGCTTTTTCAATATGGGAAGAAAAAAAAGATGAAAGCAAACTAATGAAAATGATTAAACCCATCGAATATGCTTTAAGTGAACTTAAATCCGTGGTTATACGTGATTCTGCAGTAGATGCAATGTGTCATGGAGCACAACTTGCAATTCCTGGAATTTTACAAATTAGCCCAAATCTCAAGAAAGGAGACATTGTGGGAATTTACACCCAAAAAGGTGAGGCCGTAGCCTTGGCAGAATCTGTCATGTCTGAAGAAGAAATTCGCGATGCAACCAAAGGATATGCTTTTGAAACCAAAAGAATCATAATGGCTCCAGAAACATATCCTAGGAAATGGAGAACAAAACCCACTCCAAAAGAATAAAAATTAAATAAAAAAATCTTTAATGCTTGTCATCTAAAACGCTAATTACATTTACCGCTGTTGGCTTAATTGCTGGACTTGTATTTGGCCTATATCTAATAGATGTGAAAAACACAAATCAACTGGTATTTGTTGATGGTCCATCTATCTCAATAGTAACTGAAAAATTTGATTTTAAAAAAGGGGAAGAAATTAAAATAAATATAATAAATTCGGGAACTGTTCCATTGACCTTTTCTGATTCTTCTTATGGTCTTAGAATAACTGGATTATCTGGAATGTTGATATATACTCCTGATGGTTTTCAAGAAATTGATTTAGACTCATATTCACTAGGACCTAAAGAGGAAATTGAATTTGTTTGGGATCAAATAAAAAATGATGGAGATTCAACACTTGAAGGATTATACAAGATTCACTCAAAAGGATTTGATCCTAAAGAAAATAAAGTTGAAAAATCTACTACCATTACCATTTGGAAGTAGTCTTCAAAATCTCAAGTAACATAATATATAATCAATTTTTGCCGAATAACTCTGTCTAATGACAAATGCCGGGGTCGCCTAGCCTGGTAGGGCGCGCGCCTGGAAATAATTAACCATAAAGCGCGTTCTCGCAAGGGAACGGGAGTTCAAATCTCCCTCCCGGCGCTTTTTTTTAATTTTAGATCTGAATTTTATATGAATACTTTTGTTTTAAATCATTGAATACTTTGGAATCTGAAATTTCTTCTTCTGAGTGGTTGTCTCTAAATCAATTTCTTTATGAGATAAAACAAATTAACTTTCAATGTGTATCTGT
>JAQBBT010000052.1:0-2937 GCA_032125915.1 Nitrososphaerota archaeon | reverse complement strand
CATAACGAAATTCAAAAACTAATAAAAAACTTTCAGGATACTACATCAGATTCATTTAAAATCACAGAGTTATTAGATAGAATAAAAAATTTAGAAAATGATTCTATTTCAAAAAATCAAAAAATCTCAGAATTGCAAAATAACCTTGACTCATTTCAGAATAAAATTAAAAACTTTGAAAATTCTATTGAAAAAATAAAATCAAGTGAAAAATACTCTGAATTTTTAAAATTGAATCAAAAATTATCCTCTTTTAAGGACACAAAAATCCATATCAGAAATGAAATTGATGCTCAATTTACAAAGATTTCACGAGCCTTGAGCCGATATGAATATGGATCATCTTTGGATAAAGAACAAAAATCTCTTTTGACTCAATTGATAAATAACACATTTGAGGCATTAACTCTAAAAAACAAGGACTCTATTATTGTAATCTTTGAAAATGTCCGAAAAGGTATACTTTCAGGTTCAATTTCTGTTAAAGATGCTGAAAAATCAATGGCCTACATTACAGAAACTGAAGAATTGCTTGAAGAATTTATAAAAAAAATCACCACTTTTGCAGAACAAAAAAATGAAATTCAGAATCAATTATCTATCTTCGATGATGCCGAATTATCTACTTTAGAAAAGGACTTAGAAAAAACATTGAGTAATAAACATGACCATGAACTAAAAATCTCTTCTCTTAGAAAAGAAATTGATGAAAATCATACAAACATCCCCATAATGGTATCCAAAATTGAAAACAAGCTTAAAAGATTTTCAAATACTGATTACACCATTGCACGGTAAACTCAAAATTAATTAGTATTGCCGAAAAATCCTCTACATGTTGTTCAAAAAGAAAAAAGTTGAACGACGTGTTTCATTAAAATCAGATGTGGTAAATAGCATATCCACTTTTTGCAAGATAAAGCATCCAAATGAAGGTATTTTGATTCTTAAAGGAAAATCAAAGGATGGGCATATCATAATTGATGGCCTTGTAATTCCACCATTTAGTCATGAAGGACCTACATTTGCGGGTTTTCCTCATTCATTTTTGCCCTTTGATATGAGTTATGTGGGAATTATTCACTCTCATCCAAGTGGTTCTGCGGAGCCTTCTTTGACTGATCTTCATAATTTCTTTGGATTGGTGTCTTTAATTGTACAGTTTCCATATGGTGATGATGATATCTTTGCATGGGATAGCAAGGGGGAATCAATTAAACTTGAAATTTTGTGATTAAAAACTCCTTAAATTTGCAATGGTAATGTGAGAAATACTGACAAGACTTGGCACAAATTTGTCCACTAATCAGACTCAAATATTTTTTGGGAAGGATGAGAAATTTAATTATTAATGAACATATGTCCCATCACACTTTGAAATCAAAATAGATAATTGATTTTCTCATTTTTAAAATAACCAATTTTGTGTAATGGCACTTGTACTATTACGAATTTCCAGTCTTAAAAGACGCCAACAAATCCTATTGCAAGAACAATGATTCCTGTAACTAGAAAAAAACTTTTTCTCATCTATAGCTCAGGTACAACAATTTGCTTAGCTCACCCTTTGCAGAAATTATTTCATCCCTTAATTTGGAAATTTTTTCTGTCTTTTTAGTTAATTGTTCATTAAAGTCAGCAGGTCTTTTCGGGTCATGAACAAGTCCCTTTAAGAGTTCTTTTTCAGATGTGAATTGTTTTGTAAGATCAGCTATCTTGACCTCTAGTTGCTCTACTTTGGTTGAAGAATCTGCATTTCCAGCAACCTTTACAGTGATACTTTCAGAATCTGTTGCACCAATTTTTGCACTAGTCATCTGACATGTGTTTGGTGCAATTTTATCCCCTAGTTTTACGTTAACATTTTGTTTGTCTGATGTAATCATGACTATTGGAATTCTAACTTGTCTCTCTCCAGCACATGCCTCAAAGACCACATCATAAGAATCAGGGGTTGCAACAGACTTGCTCACAGATATTTTAGTTGCAGTTTCCCCTAAGATAGGAGTTCCAGAAAAGGACATTTTTTCTGTTGTTGGTTTGATATTTGAAGGTGTGTACATTGTAAAGTATAATCTGTGAAGGTCTTCTCTGGCATCATTGAGATCTTTTCTTATATCTGCAATTTTGTTACCCTGTTGTTTGTTTGCATCAGTGTTTTCTTTTCCAAAGGATTGTTTAGCATCTAAAAGTTGTTTTTTCAGAGAGTCTACTTTTTCTACAAAGTATAACACTACTTGAGATACATCTCCCTTGCTAACTAATGCGGCTGTAATTGAATCAGGGTTTGCCGCTTTGATGATAGTTGCACTTGTTACGCAAGTATTTGGAGCAATTGTTTCAACTAGTTCATAGTGTTTTGTTTCACTTTCAGAACGGACTAGTACCTCTGGAGATACAAGTGTTTGAGTGGAAGCACATACCTCAAACACAAAATCATAGCTGGCAGCAGATACTTTGGCAGAAAGTTTACCAAAATCAGTGTTTATTGGAATTGTAAGTATTTTTTTAATTGCCCCTTTAGATATAGCAAGTTTTGATACAAGGTCATTTAATTTTCCCTCATCAACTGGCTTTGCCCATCCTTTTGTTACTAATTTTAATACACTACTTGTCTTGACACATGCAACTGAGTCTTTTCCTTCTTTGATTACTTTGAACATTCCAGTTTCACAAACAACATCTTCAGCTGATATTCCAAAGTTTATCTGTTTTTTTGGTGAAATAATGTCTGCAAAAGCTGGATTTGATATGGATATAACAAAAATTACAGAAAGTATCAAAGCAATAACAACAGAATGACTAATTTTTACAATCATGATTATCTCAAATAAACATCATATAAGAAGAGAGATGCTGACATTCAAAGATCATTAGAATAGTCCTCTCAAGTCTTCCCATGTGATTTGTTTTTGGTAAAGTTTTGTTCCTTCTTGT
>JAQBBT010000051.1:0-4440 GCA_032125915.1 Nitrososphaerota archaeon | reverse complement strand
ATCTTGGCAATTGACCTCAGTGAACCAATGGATAGAATTGTAGACAAAGATGAGGATTTGGAATATCTTGATGATTACAAGTTGATGAACCCATACATTTTGAAATTAGCTAGGGATAAAATTTCTAAAGGTGGTGATACAGTTCTAAATGAATTTGAGGAGGGATTCAAAGAGGCACGAATTGGGCAATACCTTGATGAAGAATTAAAATCAAAACCAACGCGGATTACTGAGGAAGAAATGACCCTGTCTTACAAAAAATACAGATCTGTAATGGGAACTGCCGGAAGAAACATGGCTCTTGGAGAACGACCACTAGGAGAAATTTTCTATTTAGGGATGGCAAGAGCTGCAGAAGGAGTTGGGTGTGGAAATGAAATTGAAGATTCTATAAAAAATGGATTTGTAAAAATACCTTCATGGCCATTATATTATTCTCTATTGGCTAATGATGTCAAAAAAGGATTTGAAATAACACTGGAAAAAAGTAATTTATATTTACAAGATGCTCGTCTTGCTTTAGAGTTACTTCCAGAGAAATTTTCTCATAAAGAATTTTTAGAATTTTTATTCTTGACAGTAGAACATTATAATCAATTTTGGTACAACAAATTACAAAAAGCCAACAAATGGTCTGAATTTGAATCAAAACTTCCAAAGTGATAATTTTGATGTGGTCAGAAAAACATAGACCTCAGAATATCTCTGATATGGTTGGAAATGAGGAATCAAGATCAGCCATAATTGAGTGGTTTACAAAATGGAAAAAAGGAACAAAACCTTTACTGTTAACTGGCCCGCCAGGTATTGGGAAAACTACTATTGCTTATCTTCTTGCAAAACAGTTTGGATATGATCTAATTGGTCTTAATGCCAGTGATGTTAGAAGCAAATCTAGACTTATTGAAATTCTTTCTCCTGTATTAGGCAATACTACAATTCTTGGCTCTCCCATGATTTTTGTAGATGAAGTTGATGGAATTCATGGTAGAGGAGACTATGGAGGTGCAGAAGCACTAATTCAAATATTAAAAGAACCTACAGTCCCAATTGTTTTAGCTGCTAATAGCGATATCTCTGATAAGATGAAGAGTATCAAAAAAGTCGTAAAAACAATTTCCTTCAAACCAATACCTCCGCGCCTTCTCCGTATTTATCTTGAAAATTTATTGAAAAAAGAAACTTCCAAACTCAGTCCGGGAGCTTTGATCAAAGTTATTGACCAATCAAGAGGTGACATCCGTTCAATGATTAATTTGACTCAATCTCTAGTAACTGGATTTAATCCTCAAACCGAAAAATCATTTGAAAGCATTAATGTTGAAGATGGAATTAACGCATTTTTTAAGGCAAATTCAATTGATGAGGCACGAGGTGTTTTGTATGCAATGCAAATTGATCCACGACAAAAGATTGATGCTTTTTACTCTAGTATTATTACTAGCAGTTTGGATAAAAATACTCTTGCAAAATATTTAGAAATAATTTCTAAAGCTGATGTCTTGTTTGGAAAAATCATGAAAACTCAAAACTGGAGACTGTTGCGTTATCTAAATGAAACACTGATTGAACTTTATCAAAAAGATGATCGTATTAGATATTCACAATATAATTTATCCTGGCCACTTTTGAATCGTATACGCTGGGATGGGAGAAAAATTAAATCTCTATCATTACTTATGGCGCAAAAATTGCATCTTTCTAGAAGCTCTTTTACTACGATTGGTCTACCTTATGTTTTATTTTGCATAAAAAATAAAAAATTAGAATTAGATCTAGAAGAAACTTTTGGAGATATTATTGAAAAAGAAATAGAGTTGATGAAATGAGCTGGAGAAAAATCCCTATGAAATTTCCTGGAACATGTATTGTTTGTAATGAAAAAATTGAAGTAAATGAAATAGGTTTATGGGCAAAAGGGCTTGGAGTCAAACATGAAAAATGTTCCCAAATTAAGGAACTTCAATGTGGCGTTTGTAACGGGCCTGCTGGCTGCCATAGTTGTGAATTTCAAGACAATTGTGACATTGAAAATGTTTCTCCATTATGCATTTGTAAAAAATGCAGTGAAGAAAAAACTCCGTATGATTCCTACCAAAAATCAATAATGAAAAAATTTCTGCTATTGAATTTAAATCCTAAAACCTAGCGAATTCTTGTAATTACCTTTGCTAGATCGAGAAAAATTCTAAAAGCTTAAAATCCTACTCAGTTATTCTATTTTTTGATGTCTGAAGACAAAAAAGAAGATAGCAGCATCACTGAAACCAAGGTAGAAAATACTGAAACTGAGGCCCCAGTAGATTCTTCTGAAACAAAAGAAGAAAAAAAGACTCCTAAAACCAGTAAAAAATCTCCAAAATCCGGCATGACGGCATCAGAATTAGCTGCAATAGCAGAGACAGAATCTACCGCAGCAATGGCAAGATCCAAAACTGCAAAAGAAGTTGCAGAAAAAGCATTAGATGCAGAATACAAAGAAGCAGCAAAATCTGTAGTTGTAGCTAAACCTACAAACTCGTTTACCAATAAACGACTTTCAGAGCAAATATTTAGACGTGAGATGGGTGAGCCAGAATTTTTCCTTCGTAAACATGAGTTAGCACCACCCAGACCTATTCTTACTGCAGAACAAGAAGAAGCAATTTCAAGAAAAGTAGAAATTCCAACTGATCATACTCCAAAATATATTCCACAACATATGCTAAGTCCGGAATATCATGGAACATCAAACTATGAAAATGGAATTACATCCTTTAGATCTGAAATTGAAGAAAAATTAGCGAGGTTACAAAATGATCCAAACGCGAATCAACAAGAACTTCATCAAGCAGTAGAGGATCTAAAAACTATAGATAATCTATATGAAAATTATAATCTTGGAATGAATGTTTTTCGTACAGCAAAAGGTGGAAGGAACAAGGTTGACAAATAAAGGTGATTTGTAATGACAGAAGGTAACTTTAGAATAATTAATGCAAAGTTTACTCATAAAAATATTCCAATTCATACATTAGAAAAATTTTCCTTTAAAGACATTTCATCTGCTGCAGATGAATTCAAAAAAATATCTGACGTTTCAGAATGTGTAATAGTTCAAACATCAAGCAGAGTTGAAATTTTCCTAATAATTAATCTTGAAACAACTGAATCTCCTGATGGGAGAAGACCAGAAGCAAAAGGTCTTGTAATAAATCAAATTCAAGATAAATGGACATCATTAACCGAACTAAGCCAATGGGATATAGACCACTTTGATCAAACTCTTGAAATTCATTCCGGCACAGACGTTTACCTAAATCTACTTAGACTAGCTTGTGGGTTAGATTCTGTTGTTGTAGGCAAAAATGAAATTATTGAGGAATTAAAAACATCTATTTCAAAAGCTAAGGAATTCAAAACATCAGGAAGAGTTTTGAATAAACTATTTGATACTTGCATTCGTGTTGCAACTCAAATTAGAGATGTGACTGGCATTGGAGAAAATGTAACCTCACTCGGTGATATAGCCGTGAAGATTGCAGAAGAAAACGTGGGTGTTGACAAAAAGAAACATATTTTATTAATTGGAACAGGTGAGGCTGCTGCAAGAGTTGCAAAAGTCCTTAACCGAAAAGGATACTCCTTTGATGTTACCAGTATGACTTTAGAGCGGTCTAGTGGTTTTTCTAAAATATTGGGAGGAACTCCAATTAAATTTGAAGAGGTTTTTCCTGGATTTGATAAATTTGATATAGTATTTGTTGCAACTACTGCAGATTATTTCTTAATCACATATGAAAAAATAAAGCGTGTTATCGAAAATAAGAAAACAGGAGTTTTGATTTTGGATATTTCTGATCCCAGAGCAGTTGGCGAAAAAGTCTCAACTATTTCTGGAGTAAAATTAATGTTCAAAGATCAAATCATTGAACTGGTAGAAGAAAATGAAAGAATTAGAATGGAAAAAGTTCCTGAAATTGAAAAAATGATTGACAAGGAAGTTCCAGTAATTGAGGCTACGATGAAAAGAATTGATGCTGAACCAATAGTAGGAGACGTACTGGCAAATGTTGATACCATAAGGAAAAGAGAATTAGAAAAAGCATTAGAAATGCTAGGTGAAACAGATGAGAATAAAATCAAGATAATTGAGGAATTGACAAAGACGGTTGCTGCAAGTATTCTGTCTGTACCCACAAATAAAGCCGCTAAGGCATCAGATTAAGGTCTAATTTCCAAAGTCTTTATTCTTTGATCTATAATTGTTGAAAATAACTGATTTTGTATTTTTTATGTTAAAAAATATCTTAGTTTTTATTGTACGCCGATAGTTCTCAAAATATGGCAAAACTTAGATGTTCTGATTATGGTTTTGAGTGTGATTTTGTAAGTGAAGGGGAAATTGAAGAGGTAATTGAAATATTTGGTAAGCATACTGAAGAAGAGCATGGCATTGAT
>JAQBBT010000050.1:0-10305 GCA_032125915.1 Nitrososphaerota archaeon | reverse complement strand
CTTCATTCCTTACAAAAAGCATTCCATCTTCTACAAGAAATTCGTTCCTATGAATTGGTACGATTTCGGGATTCAATGGCTAATACCTTAAATTCATGCTTTCAACGAGTCCCTGGAATCTCTTGAATTCCTGGAAAAATTGAAGTCCTTTCTCAGTGATCAAAAAGACTCTATTTCGATCGTTTTTGACAGACTCGACTAAGCCAGCTTCTACCAATTTCTCACATTTGTCTAGTACTGCATAGTGAGATAGGTTGGCTTTACGAGATATTGCAGATATAATGATTCCATCACGTCCACCATTTGCGGTAACGTTAAGGATATCACCCATTATGCCCATTTCGGACCTGTATTGTTGTTTTGACATGTATTAGTATAGAATTATTTTGTTTATGAGGAATCTTCTGAAACCTCACAGCGGAACGCATAGCGGAACACCATTTTGACTCTCTAATTTTACAAATTTTAGTAGTTTTCACCAAAGTAAGAAAATTTTCATTATTTTTTGTGCTTAAAATTTTGATACAAAATTGGTAAATTTTAAAAAAAATCAAAAAACACATTTTTAAAAAAATTCAAGCATTTTGAAGCTTTTTTATTATATTTTTTCTATTTTTTGTATATAAGGAACAGGACGTTTCATTACCATTCCTAAACTATCATTTCAAATATCCTCATTTAATGAAAAAAATCCGCAATGACACATTCAGAGTAGTTGCAATGCTGTTGATGTTATCAACAGCTCCATTAGGGGTTAGCTATTCTTATGCAGAAATTGAAGACAATCTTGAACTTGAGGAGATTCAAAATGACCCAAATTTACCGGAAAATGCTCATCTAGATAAGATTAGAACGATACTTACTGAAAAAATGGTAAATGGAAAATTAGAAGTTGTGGAGATCATTTTACCAAAAGACACAGCAGATGAAGAGATTAATCGAATTCTTTCTTTAGAAGGAACTCCTGGTTGGTCATTCATTAATTTCCAAGAATATCATTCAGGAATAGTTCTTTTTGATGGAAAAGTCTCTAAAGTTGGAGAGAGGTATTGGAAAATTTCAGTACATGGGACTTTAGATTTATCCAAGGGAGCATTAAATCTCCATTTGAGTGGAAAATCTGATAATTCTGATCCTGAAATTATAGAAAATTCCTTGAAAGAGAACTATGATTATAGAGTCATATTTTCTGGTAAAATGGAAGAATCAGGCAAAGAAAACGTATTTGCAACTGCATTTATGAATTCCACCCAAATTCCTGAAACAAGTCAAAATATCAAACTTCTGCAATTTGGAACTGAAAACTCAGAGTATGTGAATACTACAGAATGCAATCAATTGGTAAGAAATCCCTGTTTGGTAATATAATTACCAATTTTTCTTTTTTTTATAAACAAAAAATCATTCACTAGTCAGTTTTGAGAATTCATAATGACTTTTTATTCGTATTTTCTAAATAATTTATAAAATGTTTGACAAGTTCAAAAAGGAAGAGGGAGGAGAGATGGTAGAAGAAAAACCTGAGAAAGATTCTAAGGTGGAATCAGAAGAGAGAGAAACAATGGTTGAATCTTCATTTTCAGAAAATTCGAGTGAAATTGGAATTGGAGATCTAATGGCTAAACGAGCAAAATTAGATGAGGCCATTGATTATGTAGGTTTAATGATAAAAAATTTGAAAGATAAAAGAACCAGTTTGGAAAAGGATATCGAGGATGAGTCTGTTGATATTAAGAATTTAAAAGAAAAATTAGAAAAGGTTAGTGCTTACATTGATGAGGAAAATCAAGGAATTCATGATTTAACTCGTAAGAGACAAGAAGTAGAAAATGAAGCGGATGAAGTAGGATCCCTGATTAATAGTCTGAAGGATAAATTATCTGGAATAGATAAAGTTATAGACGGTGAGGGAGATAGAGTAAAGAAAATTAAAGAATCTAGAGAATCTCTAGAAAGTTAATTTTAGAAAACTAATTTTTAAAGAAATTTTGATGTTGAAGAAGATGCTGTAGTTGATGTTGGAACAGATGGGAATAAATCGCCAGTGGAGTTTTCTGCAACTGCTGCGGCTTCTTGTAAAATTTTATCTGATTCCAAATTTGTTGATTCATCAATTCCAAAAGCACCATCACCTGCGAAACTATCAGTCATAAATCCGCCCAACATGTCTGCCATTTGACTAATCTCTTGTTCTGCTCCAGGCATTATTTTTCCTAGTGAAGATTTCAGATTTTTCATTAGACCCATAGTTGGCATTATTGTCATTACGGTATCTCCAATGTCATTAGTGGTAGTCAATCGAAGTTCAATTCGTTCTAGGGCAATTCTTGCATTGCTTAGAATCTTTGTAACTTTTCTAATTTCAGCTAATTCACTTGATAAAACTTTACTTTTTTGAGTATCATGTTGCTGAGTTGCCTCTACAATTCTCTGAAAAATTTTTGCATCGCGTTCATTTAGTTTAGTTAGCATATTATCTAATTTGGAAATTTGTAACTTTAATTGTTTAATTGCAGTTTGGACTCGAGGTTTAAGAGCACCTTTTGGTTTAATTACATCATTAAATTTCTCGGTAATTCCTGGCTGTGTTTGTTTAGTCCATTTATCTTGAAGTTGTGTCAACATTTTAGATCTTAAAGTTAATACTTAATTTCGAGTGTAAAAATTCATTCACAGTACATAAAATTTTTCTAACAAAATTGATTCAAAATGAGTAGGAAAGAAATTCTCAGGCACCATTAGAAATTTATTTTTATAATATTAGGAATACTTATCCTAATGAATAAAAAATTTCTAATCCTTCCTATCATAATTATAATTATTGTAATTGTTGCTATAGGTTCTCAATCGAATCAATCAGATAAAAAAAACGAACCATTTTTCCATGTCACTCTCGCTGATCCCAACCTATTTGATAATGGAGTTTATTCTAGTACATTTGTTATAGAAAAAGGTGAATACAACTTCAGATTTGTGCCTAACGGTGATAGCCCACAAAATCTTACAATATCATTAAAAGGAGATGATTTTGAGTTTTCTGAAGATTTCAAATTGAATGGAACATTACATAAAACAGGAATTTCTGAATATTATACTTGGGATTATGAAGGAGAAAAATTAGTTCATATTCCAACTCAAAAAGAAATTTCCATTCAGATTAATCCTAACGGGAATGTGAAAGGAAGTGTATCTGTTGATTTTATCAGAAATTAGAAGGCGTGCCCCTCTGATTACAGAACTATGAGAGATTTCCTCTCGTGGTCAGGTGTTATGAGACCTGATTGCCTTTCTTGTTCTGTGAGGCCACGCAATTTAGTCGATAGGAATTATGTCCTTCGGCATTGAATAGTATAGTAATTTTAACTATTTATTATTTAATGAAAATTTTTGTTTAATTTTTAGTTTTTTTAGTAATTTTTTATCATTATCTATTTTATAGAGATATTCATGGAATTGGATGGAAAAGTGAAAAGGTAATTTATTCAAAAAAATCCAGAAACAACTTCCAAGAAATTAATCAAAATTTGGAATCTCTAAAAAAGATTTTAGAAATTTACCCTTAGTGATCTCTATATTTTAATTTCTCAAACCACAAATTCAATAAAATAATTTTGCAAAGTTAAATTGCTGAATTTTTTTTTAAATTAAAAATTAAAATTATTTTTATCAGAAATCCTTGAAGAAGTATAAATTACGAATTTTATGGAGAGAGATATTGAAATTAGATGGAAAAGTTGCCATAATAACTGGTGGAAGTAGAGGTATAGGATTTGAAACGGCCAAGATGTTTTCTGAAAATGGAGCAACAGTAATAATCACCTCAAAGAATTCACAACAGCTCAAAATTGCTGCTAATCAACTTACTAATACAATACCAATATCTGCAGACATTAGAAAAGAAGAAGATGTTAAAAAAGTAATTGAAAAGACGATAGAGAAATTTGGAAAGTTAGATATTTTAGTAAATAATGCTGGGATTCTTCCAAAAATTAAACAATTGCATAAAATTTCAGAGTTAGAATGGAACGATGTTTTAGATGTAAATCTTAACGGACCGTTTAGATTTACGAAATTTGCAATACCATATTTACAAAAAACTTCAGGTACAATCATTAATGTTTCATCAGATGCAGGGCTAAAAGCTTATGAAGGATTTAATGCTGATGCTTATTCTGCTTCAAAAGCAGCTTTAATTGTTCTAACCAAGTGTTGGGCATTAGAATATGCAAAAGATAAGATTCGAGTAAATTGTATTTGTCCTGGGGTTGTAGATACAGACATGACAAAACCATTTTTGAAAACAGAAACAGATAGAGAATTTATGAATAATGATCATCCAATAGGTAGAATAGGACGACCAGATGAAGTTGCAAAGTCAATTTTGTTTCTAACATCAGAGGATTCTTCATGGACTACTGGAGCAATCCTTGCTGTCGATGGGGGACAATCAACTAAATAAATTCACATGAGTTTAATACTGCTCAAAATGTACTTGATATGATGAATGACAAGAAGAAAAAGGCAAAATTATTCATTTTACTTGGCATTATATGGATAGTTATCACGTTACCATTGCCTTGGATTGTTAATAATCCTCAAGTTTCAGACTCTTCATTCAACATCATGTTGACAATTATTGGTATAATGTCAATTCCATTCATCATGCTTGGAGTAGCATGGACTCTAAAGCCTGAGTTAACAACGTAGATGATAATTAGTGAAAGATATTCCAATTGTAGATAAAATTCCAGAGTTAGATGTAGCCTTGCAAGCTGTAACTGAAGCAGGGAATGCAATTTTAGAGATTTACGGAGGAAAATATGAAACTTCAATTAAACAGGACGATTCTCCTATTACAGAAGCAGACCTAAAAAGTAATGAAGTAATCAAGAAAATTTTATCAAAAACAGACCATCAAATTTTATCTGAAGAGGACAAAGATGATCAAAGTAGATTACTGCAAGAGATGATTTGGATTGTAGATCCGTTAGATGGAACCTCTGATTTTATAGATAAAACTGGAGAATTTACGGTGATGATTGCTTTGGTTAAAAACAAAAAACCTATCTTAGGAATAATTGGTTGGCCAACAGAGAAAACTATCTTTGCTGCTCAAGAAGGAAAAGGAGCATTTAGATATTCAGATAATGAATGGAGAAAAATTTCTGTGACCAAAGTTTCAGAACTACCAAAATGCAGAGCAGTAGGTTCAAGACATCATCTTTCTGATAAAGAAAAAATGTTTATAGAAAAATTAGGAATTAAAAATTTTACAAGCATTGGAAGTTCATTAAAAGTTGGAAAAATTAGTTCTGGTGAAGCTGAAGCATATATCACAACAACAAACAAAATGAAAGAATGGGATTCAGCTGCTTCGTATTGTATAATTTCTGAAGCTGGAGGGAAAATGACAGATATGTTGGGTAATGACATAACTTACAATAACAAAATTGTAAATCATCAAAATGGGATTTTAGTTACCAATAATTTAATTCATAATAAAATATTGGAAGAATTTAAAAAATTAGATTAGGTTTCTTCCTTTAAGAAATTCCTTAACTTTGTTTGCACTCTCAGAAAGAGAGTCATCTTCTGTATCAACAATAAGATCTGCTTTTTCTGGTGCTTCATAAGGATCATCAATTCCTGTGAATCCTTTAATCTCACCTTTTCTTGCTTTAGCATACATACCTTTAACATCTCTTTCTTCACATTTTGCTAGAGAGCATTTCACATAGCACTCTGCAAATTGGTCACCTGCATTGATGATTTCTCTTGCTTTTTCTCTATTCTCAAGATATGGAGATACTAAAGAAACTGCACTTGGAACTCCATGCTTTAGCAAAAGTTTAGCTAAATGAGCCACCTTTTTGTTGTGCTCATCTCTGCCTTCTTTTGAAAAGTCTTTGGGTGAGAACCATTCTCTTAATTCATCACCATCAAGCATTGCCAAATTTGGAATATCTTTTTGTAAATCTTTAACGATGGTAGTTTTTCCTGAACATGGAAGACCAGTCATCCAAAGAACAAATGGCTTCATATGATTTAATCTATAAAATAGGACATAAAGAGTTTACGTTAAATTTGAAACCAAGGTTGATTTTCTAGAAAATCAATTTCTTTTATCATATCTTCTTTCTTTTTTGTAATAGCAGTAACTGATCGGTATTGTTCATACATTTCAGTTTCCTCTTCCTTTGATAAAACTTCAGCTTCTGCTTGATCAAAAAATTTGTTTTCTTTGTTTAGATGATCATAAAGGTATACTGAATAAGTTCTCAAAAATCTTGATACGGGTTCTCTTGCATCCTCCCCTTTTTTCCATCTTTTCAAATGTTTTGAAATTTCTCTTGCAATATTTCTTCCAAATTCATGTTCGATCATAAATTTTCGAATTTCTTCTTTTAAATTGTCATAGCTTGCCACACATGGAAAATAAGAATTTTCTTCTCTAGAATGATGTATGGTGTCTACAAATTCATAGATAACGATGGTTATTTTTTCAATATCAGAAAATGGAATGTTTGATCCATTAGCTATCTTTTCTGCGCATTTTTCAATTACCTTTTGTAGACGTCTAACTTGATCATGATCAGCCCGAAGTTCTCCAGTTGCACTCAATACATCACAGAGGTCAAAGGTGAGATTTAATTTGTTCTAAAGGTATTTACAAAAACTATACGTAAACAATGAATCAATCTAGCTTGACTAATTTGCCTTTTAATAGCTCTTAATCAAAATCAATAACATATGAATCAAATTTTTTTTGGAATATTGGAACTAATTAGAGGACAGATAAGTGATATGCCTTCTTTCAGAGACTTTGATATCAGTATCATATTAGAAAAAATTAATGAATTTCAAAATTTTATTGGAACCTTTAGTCAAGAAAGCCCTATTGCTTCAGCTCATGTAATATTACTTGCTGCAGGTGTGGTAATATTTCTCGGAGTAGCAGGTGAGGCATTTTTTAAGAAAACAGGAATTCCAGATGTTGCATTTTTAATGATACTTGGTGTAATAATTGGACCTGTTCTTGGAATTATTCAGCCAGATGCAGTGATAAAAATTGTTCCATATTTTGCTGCTCTAGCTTTGATAATTATCATGTTTGATGGTGGATTAAATTTAGATCTAAAACAGATTGTAAAAACTGCGCATTTTTCTTTTACTCTAGCTATTCTTGGATTTATTTTATCAGTAGTAATTGCAACAATAGCTGTACACTATACTCTAGATTGGTCCTGGTTAGAGAGCATTCTACTTGGTTCAATTGTTGGAGGAAGTAGTTCGGCAATTGTGTTTGGACTTGTTAGAAATATTAGAATTTCAGAGGAAACAAAAAACATGCTTAGTTTTGAATCTGCCCTGACTGATATTCTATCTACAATTATTGCCTTTATTCTCTTTGGGGCAATACTTGCCGGTCAATTTGATCTTCAGGTTTTAGAAGAGACATTAGGGAGATCAATAGTTGTTGGACTAGTACTAGGTTTTGGAGTAGGAATTCCATGGATGTATGTTTCCACGAAACTGGGTAATACTCAACATGCCTACATGCTTACTTTAGGAATTTTGTTTGTTCTATTCTTTTTTGCTAATTCACTTGGAGAATCAGGTGCTCTTACAGCATTAGTATTTGGACTTATGTTAGGAAACAAGAGTCATCTCGCAAGAGTTCTAAAATTCAAACTCCCAAAAATAGAGATTGATGACCCCACACATAACCAATTGACATTTTTGGTGAGGGTTTTTTTCTTTGTGTTTGTAGGATTGATGGCAAGCATAGGGCAATATGAATATGTAATACTTGGAATTGGAATTACAATTGCAATTTACTTTGGAAGAATAATTGTGAGCAAAATCACATTAACAAAAAGATTTTCGCTATTAGATAGAAAAGTTACATATTCTATGATTCCAAGAGGTTTAGCTGCTGCAGTATTAGCCACATTTCCGTTAACCTTAGGATTACCAAATGCAGAAGTTTATCCACAAATTATTTTCTTTATTATTTTGTCTTCTGTAATAATTACTACAATTGGTTTAGGAAGATCAAAGAAAATCCCTCCTCCAGAACCAAAAGAAGGCGGTTTTATCCAAAAATCTCCAGAAGATACTCAAAAAGATTAATTTCTAATCAGGTTTTTTGAAATTTTTAGGATTGTATCTTTTTGTTTATTGTTTGTATGTATTTTTGACTGTATTCCGTAAATAATAGAATTTTATCTTGTGCAAGAGCCATAGCACCTGGTCTACTATTAACATGTTTTTCTGCAATTTGTTGTTCCTCTAACAATTTTTGTAATGTATCTTTGGTTTGTGATTCAAGTTTACTAGTCAAATTTTGTAGTTCTGACTCAAGTAAATTTTTAGTATCTGGTATAGCTGCAGGATATGCACCTATGATTTCTTTTGTCGTAATTTGTCCAAATATTTTTCTATCCAGTTCTGTCAATATTTCTTACTCCATCAATTGTATTATAAATTCAATTTGTCGGAATTTTAATTTCCTTGGTTTAAATTTGTATATTGTAAAAAAATTTGTTATTTATTACTCAAGGTAATTATCAACTCTGAGATTAGAATTTAGAGTATAATATTATCAATCTAGAAATTTATGATGAGTGAAAGATGACTTATTGTATTGGAAAGTGTAAGAATTACAAGGCTCAAAAGCCATCACAAATAGGTAGGTATGCCGCAGGACAAAAAAGATGCAACCATTGCGAAGTTTTTGTAGATTATGAAGGGAATTCTTGTCCTTGTTGCAATAGACAATTACGATGTCTCCCTAGAAGTAGAAAAGGCAAGGAAAAATATCTAGAACAAATTATCTCCTAAGACTATTCTTCAGATAAAAAGTGCTTATTTATGAGGACATGATACTAGTGACATTATGCCAATTCCAGAAGATGTTAAGGAATTTGTTGAAAAACAGATAACTTTAATGATTTCACAAACTGAGGCCTATTTACCATTTATCAGAGTTGCATTTCCTTATTCAAAAAATCTGGCTGATGGGTGCTACAATCTAATCGTAGGTAGTGCAGTATCAATTTTTGTAAATCAATATGCAATGAGATTGAAGTATCCTACTGCAGAAGATTTTACTGAATTTGGAAAAATTACGGTAAAATATAGAGATCAAATTGATCAATTTTTCAAGTAATTATTCAATTTTGATTTTATGACCTGAAACTATTTTTGGGATTGTTATTGTTAATCTTCCTTTGTTAAATTTAGCAAATGCTTTTTTGCTATCAATTTTTCCAGGGAGAGTAAGCATTTTTTTGAAATATTCAAATTTTGTTTTTAGACCTAATTTTTTTTCTGAATAGGTCTCTTTTAATTTCGCTTCAACTGAAATCGAATTTTCATCAAATGTTATTTTGATATCTTTTTTATTAACCAGGGGAAGGTCAAACTCTAGTAACCAATTTGTTTCAAATTCTCTTAGACAAGATAGAGGGGAGAGAATTTGCTGATCAATATCATCATTTAGTAATGAACTAATTGTTGGTGGTAAAATTCTAATTTTAAATTCATTCTTATTTTCAACCATAAAATCACCTATAAATTTGTGGAACCCTTCCTGGCTTTTTTTCTTGTTGTTGGTGTAGAGAACGAATTGTTTCTTCCATTAAATTTCTATGTTGAATTCGTAACCATTCGATTCTCTTTTTTATTTCAGTGGTGTCTACCTTGACATTTAAAACTCTAGCTAGGGTTGTAATTGCGATAATAGAGGCTTCAGGATCAGGGAAAAAAGGATGACATTCGGCATATAGGATTAATGCTGGAATTTTGGATTTTCTAAATGCTGTAATTATTGCAGCGTCTGTTCCAAAAATTGAACCTGCTAAAAATTTGGAAATTCTATAATCATAAAGGATTTTTTCTAATGATTTGTGGGTAACTAGACCAAATATTTTTGGTGCTTTGGGATCACGATTTACTGTTTCCATTCCACTAATGATAATTATTTTTTTGATTTGTTTTTTTTGGAATAATTCAATATAGACTCTGCAAAGTCATATGCCACAAATGGATCAAAAGGGAGATCAGACATTATAACAAAAAGGTTATTTTTTTTATAGATTCGTATGGGTGGAAGTATTTCTCCATCTTCAACAAATAAAGTAGGAGGGAGATCTGGATGATCTATTTCTCCAATTTGTTTCATCTCTAAATGATGAACTAAATATGAAATAGTGAAAGTGCCTACAAGACCATTACTTGGAAATCCTACAAGCAATATGTTCTCTTTAGGTAATTTTTTGCTATTTTGCATAATTAGAATAT
>JAQBBT010000049.1:0-3161 GCA_032125915.1 Nitrososphaerota archaeon | reverse complement strand
TTCTTGAATTCCTAATTCTAACAATGTATTTTTTAATGCAAGTGTAACCATTGTTTTTTTCATTTGGTTTTCTGAATCAAGGGATGGTGCACATAGTTGGTTTACTGTTTTTATTATTTCATTAACATCAATTGGCTCTTTGATTACAGCTGATGGCCGTAGTTTGTTTAAGGCAATCTGTGCGTTAATTGTCATCTGATTTGTTGTAATAATGACTATTGCATCAGGATTCATCTCTCTAATTTTAGTTATCCCATAAATCCCGTCATACACTGGCATGATTACATCTAAAAAAATAACATCAGGTTTTAATTTTTGATATAGAAATGCTGCCTCTTGGCCATTGTACCCCTTTCCGACAACTTGGATGTCATTACTTTGCATAATTTCTGCAAAAAGAGCAACGGTTTCTTTGTCATCATCAACAACTACTGCCCTTATCATACATGAATCAAGTTTTTGTGTTTATTAAAAGACGCTATTTAACACAAAATAGGATCAGATCGATAATCTTCATAGCATTTTATGAAAAATCATGCCTGATTTTACCTATTTTTGAAATAATTTTGGCTCTAGTTTTCTTCTGAATCTTTTTTTAATTTGTCAATTTTTTCTTCTTCTTTTTTGATTTGCTCGTCAAGATCTTGTTTTTTTAATTTAATTTCTTTTTGAAGTTCTTCATATTCTTTTTTTACTTCATCTAATTCATCTTGTTTTTTCTTTAGTTCTAATTCTGATTTTGCTTTATCGATTTTAATTTGTTCGACTAGTACTTCTCTTTCTGTCTTTGTTTGAATTATCTTTGATTGATTTTTGATTAGTTCTTCAACTAGTTTGTCTTTTTCTTTAACTTTTTCTTGTTCAATTTTAATTTCCTTTTCTAAAATTTCTTTTTCTCGATTAATTTTAATTTCATACTCTTGGCGATATACGATTAATTGTGATAATTCATCGCGTTGAACTTTTATTTGTTCATGATCAAGTTTTATTTTACTAATTTTTTCTCGTTCTTTGTCTATTTCTACATTAATTCTTGGACTCTCATCAAGAAGATCAAACAAATTTGATGTTTCGTTTGGTTTTGTGGACATCACTGCATCTTCAATTCCTTGTAATTTCTCTGGAATATCTTGAGTGGGCGTGATGGGCTGTTCTATTACTTCTGAAATTGATTGACTAAATGTTTCTTCAAGTGATTCTGGAATTTTTGATCTAATTCTTCGTTTTAGTCTTTTTCCTTCACTGAGTCGAATAAACTGCTCTGTTTTTAATTCCAGGTAATCTTCATCAGAATTGTAAAGTTTTTTGTTACTTTGTAAACTCTGAAGAATATATCGTAATCTTCCAGGTTCACCAAAATTTAAAGAAATAAGTCTTTTTACATTTTTTAATTTTTCATCAAATTCACTTGGTTGTTTTATTTGAGCAGGAATTACATCAGCTGCAATTTTCTTGTAGATGTAAATTTGGTCTGAATGATATAGGGTTTTTCCTTTTTGGAGTGATTCTGATATGAATTGTAACCTTCCTGGATCACCTTGGTTTGTCTCTATCAATTTTTTTATGCGCAAGATGGCATCTGGAATGGATATTTCGGGTATTTCTGAGCTCAAGTGGTCTTGAATGACTTAAAATCCAGTTTAATATCAAAGTCAGAAAAATCGCATTATTCGGTGTTAATTTGTTTATCAAAATTCTGATGATGTATTAATAACCAAAGTGGATTTTTGGGTTCAATAACGTTGATTTTAACTTTTTAAACGAGAACTTGTGTGTAAAAAATTCATTTATGGATTTACGAAAAATTATTCCTAATCCCAAATCATAATAAGTTAATGATGATAAACTGATTAAGGAAATTTTTGGAACTCGAAATAGAAATAAACTGAATCGAAACTTATGGGATTCAAACAGGAGTCTACTTTTATTCCCAAAACAGTAACTGGACCTCTAAAGATTCAAACTTTGAAATTATTTTTTGGGAATGATGAGCAAGTATTTACAAATCATATTAAGTATCATGATAATCCAGTAGTGCTTCAAATGGATAAAACGCTAAAACTTTTCATAGTAGGTTTTATTACTGGATTAGTTATTGCTCTTATGCCTTTACCTGGAGAAGTTGTAGGTGTTGATGACCCAGTTAAAATCATAAAACAAGTTTTTTCGGGGGGAGCTACTATTTGGAAGATCGTTTATTTTACAATACTTGTAGTGACACTTCCTATCTTGGTAGTTGAACCACTAAAAAAACGCCTGAAGATAAAACCTTTGTTCCCGCTACAGTTCATTGTTGGGAATAGTTGTGCTATGGGGATTGTAACTTTGATTTTGATTGTTTCTACGTTAATTTGAAATTATTTTTTGGGAAGGATTAGAATTAAAAAATATTATTTTTTCTTTGAAATTGCTTTTTTAAGATCGTTGAAAACCATGACAGGGTGAAATTCTATCTTAGCATCATATTCTTGAAACATAGGTTCGGCAATCATAGGTATTTTGTCAACACTTGGCAAGTCTATTATGAACTCAAATGTTCTAAGGCCATTTTGTTCATAAAAATATGCTGCCTCTCCTTTGATTTTTTTGTAATATGCTTCTAGTTTTTGAATTCCTTTAGGGTCTTTCATCATTTTGTTACCACCTTCAACAGTTGGTTGAATACGAACAAGGAATCTCATTTGATTTGAGTAAAATGTTATCCCTTTTTACTTTGTCGATAAACTCGTAAACATGCAAGATACCAACTTTTTTTCTAAAACAACCTAATCTCGGTTCTTTATTCTCATAACAATTTGATTAAGTGTTCCTGAACTGTATTCTATACCATGTACAACCATTGAATGTTTTTGAAATCTGTTAATGGCATCTAAATCGTTACTGTTTACCTCAAACTTGCAGTCAAAACCATAGTTGTTACAACTAATTTTTCCCATGATTATTACACACATGTAGAAATAAAACTTGGAGTATGTTCATGGATGGACAACTGCTAGGTTAGGCATGATTAAAAGTGTCAATTTGAAATTATTTTTTGGGAAGGATGAGAATAAAAAAGAAAAGGAGGTTTATTTGGCTCCCGTTATACAACTACTATCAATGAACGTAAAGATTATAGTAATTACTTTATTTTTGGTAACTATAGGGACGTTTACCAACCC
>JAQBBT010000048.1:0-4738 GCA_032125915.1 Nitrososphaerota archaeon | reverse complement strand
TGGGACAGGAATTCTTGGAATTGTAATTGGATTGACTGTTGCACCTAGGCTGTCTTCAGATTCCTCAATAATGATTACCTTCATGGGGGGTAATCAATTTGTCATTAGGGGCATTTTTTGGATGGGTTTTTCTCACTCAACAACCCGGTCCACAAGACCCAAGAAAAAGAAAACATAAAAAATAATATTTCACTAGAAATCATTGATCCATTAAATCACTTGTTTTATTTTCAAAATTCTAGAAATTTTATGATGATTTGAGATTAATGACTGAAATAATCTTAGAGAATTATGCTTTATTGATATTTTGGGGGATTGCTTTAACGTATAAATAATAACTTATGGCACCAATGAAAGAATTGCTAGATTTAGTTGCCAAAAAATCATTTCTTACAAAAGGAAAAGGGGTTCATGAAGATCGACTCACGAGTTTTGAATTTGCTCTAAGAGATGCAGGTATTGCTGGAACTAATCTGGTTTTAATATCTAGTATATTTCCACCACATGCAAAGTTAGTATCTAGAACCGAAGGGTTAAAGCAAATAAAACCTGGTCAGATTTTATTTACTATTTATTCCAAAAACCAAACAAACGAACCTCATAGGATGTGTACTGCATCTGTTGGTATTGCAAGACCCAAGGATCCAAATAGGTATGGATATCTTTCTGAATACGAGTCTTTTGGACAAAACCAAAACCAAGCAGGAGATTATGCTGAAGATATAGCAGCTCAAATGTTAGCATCCTCTCTTGGAATTCCATTTGACATTGACAAGAGCTGGGATGAAAAAAGACAACAATGGACAATATCAGGACAAATTTACAAAACACAAAACATTACACAAAGCATCAAAGGTGACAAAGATGGTAAGTGGACAACTGTCTTTGCAGCTGCAGTTTTATTGCTATAGTTATTTTTTGTATCCTTTAAGGAAAAATAAAGCTGCACCAATTCCACCTACGATTATTATTACCAAAATTATGATGGATTCATCTAGAGTTGTTTCTATGGGGCTAGTTGATTCATCTTCCCCTAATGAAAAAATTAAATCGTTTTCATAGATGGATAATTCTTGACCAAAAATGTATTTTCCCTGAATTCTTTCTCCTGCTTCGGGATCAAAAATCCATCCTTTGTTGGTAATTTTAGTTGGAATCTTTTCTCCATCTATAATTTGTGTGGGGACTATGTTTCCTCTAACATTTGATATGCTAGTAGGCTCATCTGAAAGTATAACAATTTGAAATATTGAATTTAAAGGATAAAATCCTGATGAAAAATATTCTGATCGTTTTAATTCATTTGTTCCCAAAAATTCTAGAGGTGATAATTCGATGAGATTTGATGCCGCCTGATAATAGTTTACAGATAATTTCAATTGGAGTAATGAGTTATTTTTAAGAGGTATAATGGAGAAGGTAACCTTTGCATTATCTTCATAAGATAATTCCTTTGCAGTTGTGTAAAATCCACCGGCATCTCTAATCTCTCTAGGCATCAAAATAGATGAGATTTTCTCATACATTGAGCCTGTATCTTCCATGGGCATGGTGTAAACTGCAGACACTGTTCCTCTTCCAGAAATTGCGCCTGAAGTTTCCAAAATTTTATTGACTTCATCATCGCTATGCAAAAACACAGAATGAAATTGTGCATCTGTATCAAAAATTTGATTTATCTCATCAATGAATGAATTCCCTATATTTTTTGTGGAATCTTGAATTTCTATAATTCCTTTGTCCGCGGGATCTCTTTTCACATTAATAATTATGCATGACTCATCAACAACCCCGAGGATACACTGCCGTTGATTTGTTACTATTATAGAAGTTATTCTCTCGTTTTCTCTAATTTTTTTTTCAAGATCGGCTGGAATCTTTATTTCTTGAATGCTGGTAGTTTGCAGAGTAATTGAAGCTGTGATATTTTGAGATCTATTTTTATCTACAAGCACTTGAGCTGTTTCTTGAAAGGTTGCTAAACTTGCATCTTGTGAATATGCGTAATTTGTTGTAATTGCGAAAATTCCTGCTAATACTAGCAAGCAAATTATTTTCTGCATAGATTGATCCTCTAGTTACGAAATTATTAAATTTACTCTTAATTTGTGAATCAAAAGTCTAAAGCATTGAAATTTAGATGAAATTTTTTTGGTAATTTTGCTATAATCTCCTATCTTCTAGCTAATATGGTATTTTCAACATTAAATTTGTTAACCATGGCTTTGATCTCATTTCTTGTGGATATATTTCAAGATCCTATATTTT
The DNA here is from genome assembly GCA_032125915.1 of Nitrososphaerota archaeon. Taxonomy (GTDB): domain Archaea; phylum Thermoproteota; class Nitrososphaeria; order Nitrososphaerales; family Nitrosopumilaceae; genus Nitrosomaritimum. The sequence continues at coordinate 2,470 of JAQBBT010000048.1, read as the reverse complement.
CTCTAATTGGAGTTTTGGGTGCTTTTGGAATTGGATTGCTTCAGGGAATAATTTTGGGTAGGGCGATTCTAGTTAGATTTCCTAGATTGCAAAATAATGTTAAAAAAGTTTCAATCTCGTTATTTGTATTATTTCTTGCAAATGCCCTTTTGAGTGTGCCTCGATTTGCATCCCCTGAGAAAATTGATTTCTCATCTATTTCTCATGCTACAAGTACGGGGGAAGTAGCATCAATAATTTTTCTAATATTTGGAATCAATACTGGATTTTTAGCAGTATTGGCAATCTCTGTTACAATCATGACACTCGTCTTGTTAAAACTAACTAATATTCATGGCATTGCAAAGGGATTTGTTTTCTTTTTCAGCATTCTAATCTTGTTATTCACTGGAATAAGCAGATTTACAGATCTTACTCCAAGTTCATTTGAAGTTTTTCTGTATTTTCTTTATCAATTTGGGCTTACAATTGGAATTTTAGCCGGCACGGTCCGAAAAATAAAACCAAAAAAACAAAATTGGAAATAACCTATTTTCAAAGGTTTAAATCTGCTGAAAATTGGTTTGATAATGACATCGAATTCAAACCGTTCGGGGAACAAGCTGGCAGTCCATGCGTTGGACTGTCAGCCCCATTAATATTACTAATTTAATGATTCTAATTCTTTTACTTGAGTTTTAATGAAATCAAATCCTTCTTGCCAAAACTTTGGTGAACGTATATCCAAGTCATGCTCATCTAACAAATCCTCTGGTTTTTTTGAACCACCAGCTGCAAGTATGCTGATATAATCAGATGCGAATTCTTTTCCTTCCTTTTTGTATCTTTGGAATAGTGATAATGCCAGTAAATTTCCAAAGGAATATGCATAGCAATAAAACGGTGTATGGTAAAAGTGTGGGATACAACTCCATTCTATGGCAAAGTCATCTGATACCGTAATTGAATTTCCAAACTGTTCTTTCAGGTTTTTCAAATATGTTTTTGAAATTTCCTCAATGGTTGTACCTTTACCTATTTGTTCATGGGCATCTTTTTCAAATATGGTGAAAAATGATTGTCTCATAATTGTAGCATACAAATCATCAATTTTTTCTGATAACATTATCTTTTTTTCATTGTCTGTAATTTTACTTGAAATATTGTCATACAACAATAATTCCGAAAATGTGGATGCAGTTTCTGCTAGTGGGAGTGGGGCATCTTGAACAAGAATGGATCTGTCTTGTGCTGCCTCACTATGCACTGCATGTCCTAATTCGTGGGCCAAGGTGAATACGTCTCTTGATTTTCCTGTAAAATTAATCAGCACAAATGGTGTGATTTTTGGAGTTAAAGTACTACAAAATGCCCCGTCTCTTTTTCCTGCTCGGATAGAGGAGTCAATGTGTTTTTCATCAAAAACCTGCCTTGCAAATTTTTCAAGTTTTGGGCTGAATTTGCCCAATGAGTCAAAAACAAGTTTCACTGATTTATCGTACGAATAATTTTTTTCTTTAATGTTAGAAGATGCAGGTGCATATAGATCATATCTTCTGAGCTTTTTCATTTTTAACATCTTTGCTTTTTGAACAAAGAATTTTTGAAATACGGATGAGTTTTTTCTGCAAACTTGTAATAGCGATTCTATAGTCTTATCATCAACATCATTTCCAATATTTCTCATAGCTACGGGGGATTTGTATCCTCTAATGTCTACTCCTTCATGTTTCCAGTTAAGTACAATGTTTTGATAAATTTCCCCAACGACTCCTTTATTTTCATCGTATTTTGTAAGTAGGGTTTTGTATGCATCTTCTCTTGTTTTTGCACTGGTACTTCTTACAAAATTTGTTAGCTCTTCGCGTGTTAAGATTTTTATTTTTTTACCAACTTTCATTTTATACTTGTAGGCATTTGTGATTTTGTCATACAATTTCACCAATGCAGAAATCCCTGTCACATCAAGTGTATTGATAATTTTTTCTTCAGGTTCACTTAGAGAATATTTGGCAACCAATCTTTTGTGATTTAGATATTCGGAGAGTTCTCCTGTATCTTTTATCAGCCTGTTTGCATTTTTATCATCTATTTGGGTTTTCCACCATAAATCAAAAAACAAAATTTGATTAGATATGTCTGAACCCAGCTTGGAAATCATTGTCAATAACGATGTTGCCTCATCTGATTGTGTATCGGCAGAATATGATAATGATGCATATCCTCCAATTAGGCTCATTTTTTCAGAAATATTTTCAACATCTTGAAGTATGCTCATGAATTTTTTTGATGATATTTTGGGATCAAGCTTGGACTTTATCTTTTCAAATTTTTTAGACATTATCTGGATTTCTTTTATCTTTTTTTGAAATTCAGGACTTTTGGAACTTTTGGCAATTTCAGATAAATCCCATTCCCCAAGTTTGTACTCTACCATCTAAATACCGTATTTTTTAACTATTAAAAAATGAATGCTAGGTATTGTATCTCA